>JBJTNS010000082.1:0-2914 GCA_046074245.1 Chitinophagaceae bacterium
TGTACTGGTAATCGACAAATGGACCAATGCTTCATTATTTGAGAACAGCAGCACACCTATCAGTTTAAGTGCAGGTGTATTGTATGCAGTAAGAATGGAAATCAGCGGAGGCACTGCAACTTTATCATGGCAGAGTGCATCGCAGAGCAAGCAGATAATTCCTGCTACTGCTTTATTCCCTGGTGCTATTACCAGTTATGCCAACGGGTATAATCTGATGGAAGGAATTGAGTATACCAAGGTTTTGACAGATGCCTTATATGGATGGAACAGAAATGCCATCAGCAATAGTTATAATAACGACCAGATGTACTGGACTATTAACTGCAACAATAAAACACATATTGGAGAGAATCCGGATATTTCGATACGATTCAGAAACACCAGCAATTATTCTGTAAGCAGAGATATGGGCTTACCGAATGCTTGTATAACATCATGGAAAGTGAGTGGCAATATCAATCTTGAGCACAATTACCCCAATATTGACAATGGTGAGTATGGATACTTTGACATTCTGGATGCACAAGGCAAAATCATTTCAAGGGTTACCCATGAAATGTACTATTCTGGCAACGAAAAAATCAATCAAATGAAGATGAATGGCGTTTCTATTTTTACCAGAAATGAAAAGTACTTATACGACCATTTAAACAATCATCAGTTTTTTGAAATTTCAGCCAATAATGGTACACTCACTTTTGGTTTTGCCGATTACAATAAAATCAGTGCTGGATTGTTTGACAAAACAGCTGACTGGACCAAACCGAAGACTATCAGATTTTCGTACTACGGCAATTCTTATGACAGAGCCATTGATCTGAGTCAGTTAATATACACACCAGTTATTACAGCGGCACCGGTTATAAGTGCCAATGGCAATATCGTATTTTGTCAGGGCGATTCAGTAAAACTGAGCAGCAGTGCTGCCAACACCTATCTTTGGTCGAACAGCGCTAAAACTTCATCAATTGTAGTAAAGAGCAGTGGTTCTTATTCTGTTTCAACTACCAATCAATATGGATGTATCAGTAATTCTAACAGCATTTTAGTCAATGTAAACCCATTGCCACAACCAATAATCAAAGAAGGTTCAGCAATTGCCATATGCCAGGGAGATACAGCCAGACTAAGCACTATAAACGCTACCTCGTATTTATGGAGTGACAACACTATTGGTCAGAACACCTATATTACAAAAGCCGGTGTTTACTCAGTAAAGGTTACAGATATAAACGGCTGTAAAGGCACTTCAGCGCCTACTACCATCACTGTGAATCAGCTTCCCAATGCCACAATTTCAGCAGATGGAGCAACAAGTTTTTGCCAGGGAAAACACATCACTTTAAGTTCAACAGATGCAGTTGAATATTTATGGAGCAATGGCCTCACAACAAAAAACATTGTGGTTGCTCAAAGTGGAGATTACTCAGTAAGAATTACAGATGCGAATGCCTGCAAGAACACTTCAAACATTATCAATGTTAATGTAGCTCCATTTCCAAAACCAATTATTACAGCAAGTGATGTAAGTGAGTTCTGCCAGGGTGATTCAGTAACCCTGAATGCAGACAATGCGGCAGTTTATTTATGGAGCACAGGTGAAACATCCTCCAGCATCACCGTTAAAACAAGCGGTAGCTATTCTGTTGCAACCGGAGATGGAAATGGTTGTGCAGCTGTATCAGATCCACATCCTGTAAAAGTAAATGCACTACCAAGTCCTGTAATTTCCGCCAACGAAAATATTTTAAGTTCAAATTACAGCACAGGCAATCAATGGTATTTCAATGGAAATATCATACAAGGTGCAACACAGGCAAATCTGACCGTCTCTGAAACAGGCTTATACTCTCTGAAAGTCATCAACGAAAGTTCATGTGAGGGATATTCAGATAATTATAAGTATACAGTGGTTTCAACTGGAATAAACAAGATAAAAAATCCGGAAATTTCTATCGTTCCAAATCCCAATAAAGGTAACTTTAAAATCATACACCCTTCAGGAAGAATTAGTATTGAAGTAGTCAATTTGCTGGGTGAAATTATTTACAGCAATTCAGATAGTGATGGCAACATTGACCTGGTATTTGCTGCTAAAGGCATGTACATTGTAAAGATTAAAACATCTGACATTGTACATTTTGAGAGAATCATTGTTGAATAACACAAATACACACAATGACGCTGTTCTTTCGAACGGCATTAAACCTCCTGCTTGTCAGGAGGTTTTTTTTGTTGTTAATCAGTCATTAAGGATTCTATTATTTCTACTTAATCGTTTATTGAATTTAAACCACTAAATTTGTTTAATGCTTTTCAATCAACCACTGAAAACCCTTGTTCTATTCAGTGTATATATTTCCTTCATTTACGGATTGCAGGCACAGAATCCTCCCCTGGCATTTTCTTTTAATTTGAAAATTGCCGGAAAGAGCAGCGCTGGCGTTTACAAGCGCAGTGGTAATGTACTGGTGAGAACACTATGGAGCAATGTCTACTACTCAGCTGGCACTCATACTGCCTACTGGGACAGGGTAAATGACGATGGATTTTTGCTAAGCGACACTGGTTACTACATTAAAGTTATCTCTAATAACGTCGCTTATACTTGGGAAGGTGTGATAGGCAACAATTCAGATTCACTAACAGGCTCCTCTAAGATAAGAGCTTTTGACAGATTTCATTCACTGACATTTGCTGGTCAATACGGTTACTACGCCGTTGGATATACTGAAGGTATTCCTTCGTGTTATAAGTTCGACATCAGTAAACCCAACAATAAAATTAATATATTAGAAGGACCACATAAAGACATCGACTTGCAACTCGACTACGTGACAACTGATGGCAGCAATGTCTACTGGGCTGGTTACGATCCATACGATGTTAATCTGTCTATGGTTTTTACCAC
>JBJTNS010000083.1:0-8028 GCA_046074245.1 Chitinophagaceae bacterium
CCACCAACCCATTCACGGTAAGGCATCCAGTCGAGATCAAAAAACAAATGCCCCACCTTCCCTGTCAGAACAATATTACAGGCATCATTACTTGGTACACTGATATGACCACACTTATCATTTATTCCAATTTTATAACAATAACTTTTAGCAGCCACATTAACATTGTAATCATTAAAGCTGGTATCATTCAACCCGTATATTGTTTTAATTTTTCTATACCCTACAGACACCCCATTGATATTGTCAGCCCTGTAAACATCATAACTTTCAAAATCTTCTTCCTTACTTGGAAACCAGTTTACCTGAACTGCTTTATTTTCAAAAACGGTTGCGTATGTCAGGTAAGTTGAGTCGATTGGTGTATTAAACTCTTTAGTTGTATTGATTCGAATGCCCGCGTCGTAGGGTTTACCACAAATATTATAACCAACCATAAAATACGCCAGATTAATATCCCTGGCATCGAATCCAGGCTTATCTCTGAACTCACCAGCATTGGTATTAAACAAGGTATCCAGGATCTTAATACTTCCGTTTGGATTAATTCGATTCAGCAGGACATATCCAAAGAATCTGTTTCTGGTGAAGGCCTTCCAGCTGAGTTTTACCGAACCATCCTCATTAAAATTGAGGCAGAATGTTTCTGGTGTGACAGTGAGTGGCGGATCTTTAACTACAATTTTAACGATGGCCTGATTACTATCCTGAGTAGGGCAACCCTGATCGTATACTTTTACTTTTAGTCGTATCGTATCTATTGCTGCATGTAAACAATTCGGATAGAAAACAATATTGGCTTTTATGGCATTCTTCCCGGGTACTCTGGTGATGGATTTGATAAAAGGTAAAGGATGAGGGAAGTTCTTATCATACATAAAATCACCATCCAGAACAATTCTTAAACTATCCGTTAAATCCTGATCCGAAACCTCTATGGTAAAATCGAGGGTATCATTGGCCAGCAATACAAACATTGAATCTTTGGCCGCTGGTTTTCTATTGAGGTTTTCGAAGTCAAACTTAAAAAGTGCGTTATTACAATTATCAGAATTATTGGTATTGCTCCAAACACCGGGAGTGGTGGGGAAAAGGCTCTGACCACCGCAACCAGCGCATACAGACTGATAGACAACCCCTTTTTTATCAAAACGACTGGTACCGCCATCAACATGTTCGTGAGCAGATACTGAGAATGTACTTTTACCTCCGATATAGGTTGCGTATTGTAACTCTGAAAAACTTTTGCTAAACACCGCCAGGTAAAAATCATCCCCATCGGTTGTTTTTTGAAAAGCATTGCTGGTTACAGCCATTCCAGAAGTACCACCACCATTGAAACCACCCAGATCTATGCCTCCCCAGCCAGCGATGAATATTCTTTCGCACTCATCTATCATAAATGCTGTTGGCGAGATATCAGGTTTTGTTTTGGCAGAGCGACCAAAGGTTGTTTCCAGTTCAACGCTCGTTAACATGAAATTAAATTTCTTGAGGAACATTCTGGCATTGGGTGTTCCATAGACATTGGGGGACATGGAATGTTGACCTTCAGATTGTCCGAATATGAAGGGTTTTCCGTACTTATCGACTTTCACAAAATAACTCTGGTCGTACGCTCCCGTGCCGACAAAAGTATTGGCCATTAAATTCAGTGTATTCAGATCCAGTCTGGAGATGAAACCATCTGCCCTTCCCCCATTTGTAGAAGAAGACATGCCAGGAACTGCATACCCGAAAGATGTTGAAGTGGTTCCACCAGTAATGTATAAATCTGAATGTGTCCCTAAGTCGAGCCCATAGGCTGCGTCATCCCCGCTTCCTCCCAGATACGTTGAGAACAGCATGGTGGAAAGATCGGCACTCAACTGAAACAAACAAGCATCCTGACCGCCACCGTATGTATTATCAAAACCCGAAACTATTGGAAAATTAGAGGAAGTTGTAGTTGTCGCTACATACACCACATCATTGGTATCTACAATTATTTCCCCTCTGAAATCATCCGCATAATTATACAACAGATTACTGATAGCCCCGGAGGCCCTGTCTCCATTTAAACCGTCGAAACCTGAGCCACCAACAAAAGTTCCAGCGATAATATTCGTTCCATCAGAGGTAAATTTGACTACAAATATATCAGAACGACCATTAAATGTGGCATCAAAAGCAGGACTTATACCAATAGGAAAATCAGAGGATTTGGTAGTCCCCATTACCAGCAGATTGTTCAAAGAATCGACAATCATACTATGAGGCTGATCGTTATTAAATGCCCCTCCAAGATAGGTTGAAAACAACAAAGTTTTACCATCTTTCTCGTATACGCTTATTCCACAGTCGCGTTCGACATAGCCGATTTGTCTGTTTTCTTCAAACCCTCCGGCGAAGTCGATCTGATAAGCTCCGGCTGTTGTTGGGAATCCAAAATCAAAAACTGTTCCTCCGGCGATGCCTCTTCCGTTGTGATCGAAAGTAGCAGTATACCCGAAATTGTCGGCTTGAGAACCGCTGTAGGTAGAGAATACAAGAACCGGATCTATGACAATCACATTGCCGGACGACCTTTTTTTACCCAGATTAAAACTCAGGATATTATTCTGCAACTGATATGAGGAAGCAATAACTTTTTCGCCCTTATCGGTATTTTCATACACCAGGGGTTGCTGCTCCGAAATAAAGCCAAAACGGGTTTTCACTTTTAAAACACCTTCAGAAAGGTATAAAGAATCCTGACCAGAATAGGCCAGCCGAATTTCCTGAACATCTCCACCGGGTTTCACTATGAAGTTGTATTTCAATCCTGCTTTATCTTCAAACAATTCAAAATCTATGTTTTTATAAATCTCGGTGATGTATAATTTTCTGTAGCTGTAAACTTTAGATTTCCATTTTTCGGACCGATTGCCTTTGTAGTAATTGCTGTAATCTGAAAAAGGCATTTGACCATTGTATATGGCATCAGGATTAGCATTCAGAAATTTAACTTTGAGAACATGAACATCTAAAGCAGAATCAAACTGACTTTCGTGCTGAGCTTCAGAAAGTTTAGCCGCATCATAGAACAGATAGGTAAGTTCGGCCTCTGATACAAACAATTTACAGGAACGGATATCTGCTCTGAATTTTACTTGTTCATCCCACTGTCCCAGATTTGGGGTAATTCTGAACTGAGCGTCTGAACTGGCATAAAAGCCAATTAGTGCGAGAAAAAGGGCGACAATATGATATCCTCTTAAAGTCAAAAACTACTCAAATATACAATAAATTTTGCTATTCAAATTCTTAGACGTTAAAATGCCTGACAATGTTGCATTTATTCTTTAAAAATGACAATAATTCCAGGTAATTTTGCCAGGCAGATGACAAAAGAAGATTTGAGAATTGTTTTTTTCGGTACACCTGATTTTGCCGTAGCCTCTTTAAAAGCCATAGTTGAATCTGGCTATCAGGTGGTTGCGGTAGTTACTGCTCCAGACAAAGCAGCAGGTCGTGGCTACCAGTTACAAAGTTCGGCCGTAAAGAAAGCCGCTTTAGAACTGGGTTTAGATGTTTTACAACCTGAAAAGTTGAAGGCACCAGAATTTATTGAAACCTTAAAATCTTACAAAGCCGACTTACAGATTGTCATTGCCTTCAGGATGTTACCTGAAATTGTATGGAACATGCCCGCTATGGGAACATTTAATCTGCATGCCAGTTTATTACCTGCCTACAGAGGCGCTGCACCAATTAACCATGCCATTATCAATGGAGAAACACAAACTGGCAACACCACATTTTTCCTGAAACACGAGATTGATACAGGAGCAATTATACTTCAGGATACAGTAGAGATATTACCAGAAGATAATGCCGGAACTCTGCATGATAAACTGATGCACAATGGTGCTCAGCTGGTAGTTAAATCACTGGATGCTATAGTATCCGAATCCTGTCATTTAAGTGAACAGAAACAAGGTGAGTATCCAACTGCACCCAAGATTTTCACAGAAACCTGCCAAATCAACTTTCAGCAATCAGCTGTCAAAGTTCATAATCTCATTCGGGGACTTTCGCCCTACCCTGCCGCCTTTACTGAGTTTATGGGCAAGAAATTAAAAATCTTCGGAAGTAAAATCACCAATGAACTTGCCACTAAGACCGGCCAAATTGAAGCACATGGCAGAGAACGTCTGATAGCACATTGTGCAGATTATATCATAGAAATTACTGATGTGCAGTACGAAGGCAAAAAGCGCATGCCTGTTAAAGATTTCCTCAACGGATTAAAGGCTACTTAAACGATTTCAGACTGCCATTTACCATGTCGATAATTTCGGCATTGTACCAGTTAATTCCCTCTACTTTTTTGACCAGTAATTTTCCTTCTTTGCTGAAAAGGAATGTTGTCGGGAAGGCCTTCACACCTAGTTCACCTTTTAAACTTTTAGCAGAGTGAAAGATTGGCAAACCTGAATTATATGTCTGCTTAAAGCCCTTCAGTTTTTCAATTGGTTCGTCGCTGACCAATAAGATTTCCAAATCATTCCCAAAATGTTGTTTGAGTTGCTGAAGCTGAGGTTGTTCTTCGATACAATCGCCGCACCAGGTTTGAAAATAGCTCAAGATATAGACTTTATTTTTTAGCAGTGCCGGGTCGTATACCTTTCCTTCAAGATCTGTCAGTTCGGGTATAACAGGTGTCACTGCCGATTGCATGTTTCGGTATACAAAAAAAGAAACAACGACTGCAAGCAGAAGGGTTAACAATAATAGCGGTTGTAATTTCACGGTCGCAAATATATAGTTATAGGCAGTATTTTATCGAAAAAATTATATTACTGAGATAAAACCAATAAATTGCGTCAAAATTCGCATCAAATGAAAAAATCATTATTACTAATTTGTTTATCAATCATCGGAATCAGTCCGTTAGCCCTCCAGGCCCAGAGAAAGAAAGATAAAGAGGCAGAAGCTGTAAAGCCTGCTGTAGTTCCACCTGCAACAGCCAGCATTGCCGATAAAGTTAAAAAATGTAAAAAAATAGATGGTCTGTTTACCCTGTACCGAGATACGACTTCAGGTTCTCTGATGATGCTGATTAAGAAAGACCAAATTAATAAAGAATTTATATATTTCAGTTATGTAGAAAATGGCAATACCACCACTGGTCATAACAAAGGCACATTCAGAGACAACAAGATTTTCACCATCAAGAAATACTATAACCAGATAGAGTTTATCACTCAGAACACTTCATTTTATTTTGATCCTGCCAATGCAATTTCAAAATCTGCCGATGCCAATATTGCCAATGCGGTAATGAGCAGCGAGAAAGTAATTGCTTCTGACGAGAGCAAAGGTGAATACCTGATAGAAGCTGATAATTTATTTTTAACAGAAACGCTTTATCAGATTAAACGCGGTGGCATGCCATCACCAGGTGTATTCAACCTAGGCATGTTAAGTAAAAGTAAAACCAGATACGACAATATCCGCAACTACCCTGAGAATACTGACATTGTGGTAAGATACGTATACGACGACCCATCTTCGAGAGGAACAGGCAGTGAAGCCATTACAGACGGTCGTTATGTTGACATTCGTCTTCAGCACAGTTTTATCGCCATGCCTGACGAAGGATTTACACCTCGAATGGACGATCCGAGAATCGGCTATTTCAGCACACAGGTAAATGACATGACTACGACAGACGCCATTAATTACCGCGACCTGATTCACCGTTGGAGACTTGTCAAAAAAGATCCTGGTGCAGCCTTATCTGAACCTGTCAAACCAATTGTCTGGTGGATAGAAAACACGACCCCAAAAGAACTACGCCCAACCATTAAAGAAGCCATCCTTCAATGGAATATTGCTTTCGAGAAAGCTGGTTTTAAAAATGCTGTTCAGATATATGAACAACCAGACGATGCGACATGGGATGCGGGTGATATCAGGTACAATGTATTGCGCTGGACCAGCAGTCCTGAGCCCCCATTTGGCGGCTACGGACCAAGTTTCGTTAACCCACGTACCGGCGAAATTCTCGGTGCCGATATTATGCTGGAATGGGTGTTTATAACCAACCGTTTAAAATCGCAGAAAGTATTTGATAAAGCCGGATTAGAATGGCTGATGGAACTTGAACAAACTCCATACGAAGACCCGCATGGCTGCGCTGCAGGTGAGCATATGCACTTGCAGAATCTACTGGGATTGCAATACTTAGCAATGAACAATGCAGACGAGCTGGAAGTAAGCAATTTCATTAAAGAATCCTTGTATTATCTGGTGCTGCACGAAGTAGGACATACCATGGGACTCAATCATAACATGAAAGCCAGTCAGCTCCACTCACCAGATGCCTTATATGACATAGCCAAAACCAGCGCAATCGGATTAACCGGCAGCGTAATGGATTACCCGGCAGTGAATTTCAGCAACCGTAAAGGATTAAAAACACAGTATTATACAACACGTCCGGGACCATATGATTTGTGGGCGATAGAATTCGGATATTACCAGGAAAACGACGAAGCCAGCGATAAAACAAGAAGAGAAGCCATCTTGATGCGCAGTACAGAGCCTCAATTATGTTTTGGCAATGATGCAGACGATATGCGTGCACCAGGTAAAGCGATAGACCCCAGAGTAATGATTGGGGATATGAGTTCGGATGCAATAGGATTTGCAAAAGAAAGAATTGGTTTAATCAAAACCCTGCAGAGCAGCCTACTGAGCGAATATGGAAAACAAAACAGAAGTTATCAGGAATTGAGAAACAGTTATTTTGTGCTTACTTCAGAATGGGCAACACAGGCAGGCGTCGTTTCCAGATATATCGGAGGTATTTATGTAGACAGAAGCTTTAGCAATCAGGTAAGCACGGTTAAACCATTAACCCCGGTGCCATACGAAACGCAGAAAAACGCCATGAAATTATTAACTGAAAGTGTATTTGCTCCAAATGCTATGGAAATACCAAGTGATTTATTACCATACCTGCAGCAGCAAAGAAGAGGTTTTAATTTCTTTTCATCCGGAGAAGATCCAAAGATTTTAGACAGAGTATTGAATGTACAAAATATGGTTTTGATGCATGTTTTACATCCGAACACCCTTCAGAGAATCAGTGACAGCAAATTATACGGCAACAAGTATGATCTGAGCGAAGTATTTAAAGACCTTAGCACAGCCATTTTTGCTGCAGACATGACTGGAGATATCAACATGTACAGACAGAATTTACAATCGCTGTACATTCAATACCTCACTTTTATCGTTGAATCGCCTGTTTACGACTATATCAGCAAGGCTAAAGCACATAATCAGCTGCTTAACCTGCAGAAGCAAATCCAGCTTAGTTTACCTTCGTCGACAGGAAACGCCAAAGAACATAAGATTTATATACTTTCGTCGATAAAAACAGCTTTAGAGGGTAAGAAGTAATTTATCCACTACTCTGGATTTTATACGCTATACAACTGATTTTCATTTACTTACAGCGATATTTTTTAGGTTAAAAAAATCTAAATTTGGAATTGCAACTCCAAAATTTACATTTGTTTCCTATTAAACTTAATCGCTTATTGAAATGAGAATTTACATTGGAAATCTTAACTACCGGTTGCGGACTGAAGAGCTCAAAAATGTCTTTCTTCCATACGGAGAAGTCATTGGTGCTAAGATAGTTCGCGACCAGGAAACAAAACGCAGCAAAGGCTTCGGGTTTGTCGAAATGGCCAACGAAGCAGACGGCTTAAACGCCATTGAAGCTTTGAATGGTTATGAGCTTAACGGCCGAAAGATGATTGTCACCCAGGCAAAGCCAAGGGAGAATGTACCATCATCTGACACACAGAATTCAGAAAATTAGTTTTTTTTATTTCTATCTTTGAAAGACAACTTTAGGGTTGTCTTTTTTTTTGCTACAAATATTTGCGGGCAATCAGAAACTTTAACATCTCTGTCAGATCGGCCTCACTCGCCGCAACCAAGCTATGAAAACGGTTGTCTTTGTATGTAAGTAAACGCCAATCACGA
>JBJTNS010000084.1:0-13424 GCA_046074245.1 Chitinophagaceae bacterium
TAAACCAACTTTGTAATTGTTTTCAACAAGGATTTTGGCAAGTTGTTTTCCAATACCTGAACTTGCTCCAATGATAATTGCTTTTTTCATTTCTAACTACTCGAACAAAATTAGAAAGATCAATCCATTTTAGTTTGATTATTCTATAAGCGTTTTAAAAAATTCGAGAGAAACTCAATGCTGGTGCGCTGAAAGCCGTTGACCTTCCAGGTTGACAACCTGGAAGGTTGTGGAACATGCTTATCAAGTAAAAAAAAATACTAACGATTATTATAGCTGGCAGACCCACGGTCCACGGTTCATTCAATACCTCCACTCAACCCTCAACTCAAATCGCCTCGTATCTACATACTGTAAACCAGTGGTGCGTTGCCACCAGTCCCAACTCTCGGCCTTGAAATTCTGAAGCTTGTATGTGAACATATAAGAGAAGGTATTCTGACTCTTTAATCTGAATGATTTTCCAATGCCAAATGAACAACCAAACCCACCATCTGAGCCCGTGCGTGGTGAGGTTAAATTAAATCCATATCCCGCATTAGCAACCAAAAAGGCTGGTTTCGTGTCGTTCTTCGTGAGCAAATATCTGCCCTCCAGCATTGTGGCTCCAATTACTTCTTCGTAAAATGCATATGGATCAAAGCCGGCATTAAATCCATACATCCAACGCTTGCCATCAGATTTTAATAAACTGCCTCTGAATACAAAACTGCTGGTAGCTCCCCAGCCTGCAATGCTTCCTATCGTAAATCCTGGTTGAATGCCGAATGTCCACCCTGTGTCTGGTAATGGTCGGCGTACTACCTTTTTCTTTAAATTACCTCCGCCAAATGAACCTGATCCTGCTATGGATTCAGAATAATTGATGTCCTGTATTTCGTTAATTGAAATCTTTGAAACCAGTCCGTATTGCCTTACTATTACAAATGAATCAGGTACAATTTTTACAAGTTCACATTTAACCTGTAAACCAGACTTCATTTTGATAATGTATAAATCGCTGTTTTGAGCACTTAGCTTGTTAATACTTATTAAACAAAATAATAGTAAAAGTTTTATCGAATTTTTCATTGTCGTTCAGGCAAATTTACATAAGTTTGTGTTAATTATTTAAAATAATATGAAACTAAAAATTTATCAGGTAGCCATTGTTTTCTTCAGTGTGTTTTTCTTTACTGCCTGCGAAGACAAATGTTATTATTACGAAACTCAAACGGTTTTTGAACCAATCTACGAGAAATTGTCTGATGTTAAAGCTTCATTCAGTGTAGTGGACGATTACACCATTACCAAACCTGGTAATATCTATTCATATGGTAAGTATCTTTTAGTTGGCGAAAAAATGAAAGGTATTCATATCCTTGATAATACTAATCCAGCCTCTCCAACACCGCTTAAATTTATTAACCTCAAAGGAAACGAAAACTTTACAGTTTATAACGATGTCATTCTAGCTGATAACGGTCCGGATCTGCTCTCTATCTCTTTCTCTGACCTGAATGATATTAAAATTCTCAACCGCGAACTCAATGTCAATAACGAACGTGTGAGTGGCGAAAATTTCATTGTTGGCTATAACTCTTCTGTTCAGCGTGTTAAAAAAGAATGCAATAACAACAACAATGGCCGGTTCCTTAGCACTCAGGATATGTCTTCCTCTGCTTCTGGTGGTGCTTCTACTGGTAAAGGTGGCTCAATGGCAAAATTTGCTATCATCAGCGATTACCTATACATCGCAAATAGTTCTCAGTTGTTTCCATTCAACATCGCCAATCCTTCTAAACCTGTCAAACAGTTAACCCTGGGTTTAAACGGAGGAAATGTTGAAACGATCTTCCCTTACAATACTTACCTTTACATGGGTACTTCTAATGGTGTGCTAATTTATAACACTGCTGGTTCTAAAGCTACTCCTTCATACATCAATACTTTATGGCACATCACTGGCTGCGACCCTGTTGTAGTAAGTGATAATTATGCTTTCTCTACCGTTAGAGGTGGCTCCGTTTGTCGTACCAACGATATGAGTCAGCTCAATGTCTATAACGTCAACAACCCTGCTATGGCCACATTGGTGCGCAATATGGGCATGACTGAACCTTATGGTCTTGGAGTGAAAGATGATCTACTTTTTGTGTGCCAGGGTAAAAACGGTTTGTTTGTGTACGACTGGGATAAAACAAACGAAAACCTTACACTTCGTCACAGTTACCCTGATATCCACGCATTTGATGTGATCGTAAATGGTGATGTGTTAATTGTTACAGCCGACAATGGTCTGTTCCAGTTCGATATCACCAGCAAAGACAATATCACTTACCTGAGTAAATTAGCAGATTTTTAATCTGTATTAACGATATTTAAAAGTCCGTCGCTCTTAGCACGGACTTTTTTATTGTCTTAACTTTCACAATTTTCAAACAAAAATATCCTTTCTCTGTTTTCTAAATTATTGCGTCAACAAGAATAAAAAATAGTAATTTTGCAACATCAAATGAGTAATACTGACTTATCTAAAGTGATTAAAGCCCCTACAGGAAATACACTGCACTGTAAGAATTGGGTGACTGAAGCTGCTTACCGTATGCTAATGAATAACCTCGATCCGGATGTGGCCGAGAAACCTGAAAATCTTGTAGTATATGGTGGAACAGGTAAGGCTGCCCGTAACTGGGAAAGCTATCATCTGATCGTTAAAGCGCTCGAAGATCTTAACGAAGATGAAACGCTTCTGGTTCAGTCAGGTAAGCCGGTTGGCATTCTGCCTACTCATAAAGATGCACCTCGTGTTATCATCTCCAATTCTCAGCTTGTGCCTCACTGGGCTAATCTGGATTATTTCCGTGAACTGGAAGCTAAAGGTTTAATCATGTATGGTCAGATGACCGCTGGTAGCTGGATCTACATTGGCTCTCAGGGTATCGTTCAGGGTACCTACGAAACTTTTGCCGAATGCGCTCGTCAGCATTTTGGTGGTACGCTTAAAGGTACACTTAATGTTACAGCAGGTTTAGGTGGTATGGGTGGTGCTCAGCCACTTGCTATTACTATGAATGAAGGAGTTTGCCTGGCCGCTGAAATGGAGGAATGGCGTATTAAAAAACGTCTGGATACGCGCTATCTGGATGTCATGACCAAAGATATTGATCAGGCGATAGATATGGCACTTAAAGCGAAAGAAGAGGGTATGGCAGTTTCTATCGGTGTGCACTGTAACGCAGTTGATCTCCTTGAAAAATTAAAAGCAAGAAATATTGTCCCTGATACTTTAACCGACCAGACTTCTGCTCACGATCCACTGGTTGGATATTTTCCTGAAGGATATGATGTGGAAAGTGCCGATCGTTTGCGCAAAACCGATCCGACCCGCTACGTCAACGAAAGCTATTCTACCATGGTACACCATGTAAAACTAATGATAGAATTCCAGACAAAAGGCTCTATCGTTTTCGACTACGGTAATAACTTACGCGGAAGAGCATTAGAAAAAGGCTTATCCAATGCTTTCGATTTCCCTGGTTTCGTACCAGCTTTTATTCGCCCGCAATTCTGTGAAGGTCGTGGGCCGTTCCGTTGGGTGGCACTCTCCGGAAATCCTGAAGATATTTACGCGACTGATAAAAAAATACTTGAACTATTCCCTGAAGACGAAGGTCTGAAACGCTGGATAAAGATGGCGCAGGAGAAAATTGAATTCCAGGGTCTACCTGCACGTATCTGCTGGTTGGGTCAGGGTCAGCGCGAAAAAGCTGGTCTGGCTTTCAATGAAATGGTGAAAAATGGTGAAGTGTCTGCTCCGATTGTAATTGGTCGCGACCACCTGGATACAGGTTCTGTGGCATCGCCAAATCGTGAAACTGAAGCCATGAAGGATGGTAGTGATGCTATCGCCGACTGGCCGGTACTGAATGCTTTAATTAATACAGCTGGTGGTGCTTCATGGGTGAGTCTCCATCACGGCGGTGGTGTGGGTATAGGATATAGTATTCACGCTGGTATGGTGATTGTTGCTGATGGTACTGAAGAAGCCGCTGTTCGTTTGAAACGTGTCCTCCATAACGATCCGGCTATGGGTGTTATCAGACACGCTGATGCAGGTTACGATATCGCTAAAGATACCGCTCGCGCTCACCGTCTGGATATCAAAGAACGCTTAAACAAATAAGATATCTCTGTATCCCGCCACATATCTCTAAAACCATATAATACATTCGGTCTGGATGTAAAAACCCGTGCATTCTCAGAAGTAAACTCTCTCGCAGCTCTTAAAGAACTTGTTGCCGAATCGCCAGAAGAAAACTTTATGTTCCTGGGTGGCGGAAGCAATGTGCTATTCTGTAAAGATTACGAGGGTCTGGTAATTAAAAACTCTATTAAAGGAATACATGTAGTCTCTGAAGATGATCAGCAGCTTGTACTGAAAGTATATAGCGGCGAAGTGTGGCACGACCTGGTAATGTATTGTGTGGAGCGCAACCTGGGTGGTATTGAAAATCTGTCTCTTATTCCAGGAACTGTCGGTGCTGCCCCTATGCAAAACATCGGTGCTTATGGTGTAGAACTCGAAAAGGTTTTTGTAGAACTCGAAGCACTTAATCTGCATACTTTCGAACTCCATACCTTTAATAAAACTTCTTGTGCCTTCGGCTACCGCGAAAGTGTATTTAAACGTCAGTTGAAGGGAATGTATTTTATCTATTCTGTTACTATTCGCTTAGATAAACACCCTAAAATTAGTGTCGAATACGGCGATATACAGCAAGTGATTACTGATAAAGGTATTGCATTGTCTGATGCTACTATCAGGGATGTTTCTGATGCCGTTATTCAAATCAGAAGTTCTAAACTGCCTGATCCTAAAGTTTTAGGAAATAGTGGATCTTTCTTTAAAAACCCTGTTATTCCTCAGGATGTATTTGATCAGCTAAAACAAAACTATCCTGATATTAAAGGCTTCCCGAATGATGCTGGTGTTAAGGTACCTGCTGCCTGGCTCATAGAGCAATGTGGCTGGAAAGGAAAAAGGGTAGGTGAGACTGGTTCACATGCTAAACAAGCTCTGGTTTTAGTCAATTACGGCAATGCCACTGGCAACGAAGTCTATCAATTGGCACTTACTATTATCCAGAGCGTAAAAGATACCTTCGGGATTCAGCTTGAACCAGAAGTGAATATTATCTAATCGCCATTAACGGCAATACTTTGCTTCTAAAATTTCTAAGTCTTTACCATACATTTTGGTATAGCCAAGGTTTAATGCCTTACCAATATGGTAGCATGCCATTTCAATATCGTTTTCCTCAATTGATATTTCTGCCATGTATTTATGAGCATATGAATTTTTCGGGTCTTCTTTGATGGCGTTGTATAAATGGTTAAGTCCTTCTATCTTTTTGCCGGTTTTAAATAAAACAAAGCCATAGTTACTCTGAAGGTAGGGGTGACTTTCGGAATTGATGTTCAGATTTCTATAGATGGCTAATGCCTTCAGATATTGTTTCTTGCTTATATAACAAAAGCCCAGATTAGTTTTTGAAACTATGTCATTGCTGTCAATAGCTAATGCACTCAATGCATCCAATACGGCAGAATCATATTGGTGCTTGCAGATATATGCATATGAACGATTTTGTATTAAAATCAGTTCTTTAGGGTGATATTTCAATCCCTGACTCAGTGACATAATATTTAAATCATAATTTTGCATTTTGTTATACAACATACTTCTGTTGAGAAAAAGTGCTAGCGCAGTATCATTAATTTTTTCCGCTTTGTTGAATGCTAAAGCAGATTCCTCAAAATCACCAATTTGCCGATAGTACATGCCTTTCCCAATTATGGCGTTGAAATTTTCAGGGTCTTTGCGAATAGCAGTATTAAAATCTATTAATGCAAAGCTGGGTAAATCTAAATCCAGTTGAATACCTCCTCGTAAAACGTATGCTTCAACAAAATTGCTGTCAGAACTGATAAGATTATTGCAAATATCAAATGCTGCCAGTTTTGAATTATTAATAAATAAATATCTGGCTTTATTCAGGCTGGCAGTGTCATGCGCCATGATTGAAAAAGTTCTGAATAAAGTGACTAATACAAGGATTCTTAACATGCTTCAAATATATTAAAAAAGGCTGGCAGAAAATCTCTGCCAGCCTTAAGATTAATTGCGTTGTAAAATTATCAGCCTTGTGCTGCCAGCCATCCTGCCTTCTTTATATACTCTTATAAAGTATAAGCCCTCTGCCAGATCTTCTGTGTTTATCAGCACATCTCCTGAACTGTATGGATGATTTACCGATTTTAAAGTCCTTCCATTGATATCTGTTATATCAAAACTGATATCACTTACACCGTCCATAAACTGATAGTTAATATGAACTTCTTTGCTGGCAGGATTCGGATATACCATCATGGTGTAATTGTCAACTAAGTTGACGATGATATTGGTGTTAGAATCGCATGGTGGCAAAGCAATACATACATCTTTCCAGCAGGTTCTGCCTGAGCTTACTTCTGTTAATAGTACTTTAAAACAAATAATCTGGTTACCTGGAGCAATATCAGTAAACATGGTGCTGATGTTCTGCAAACCTGGTCCTACCGGATTTGGTGTAATTGGTCCGAAAGTTCCCGCGGCTATCGGTGGAATACTCACCGTCGCTGGTCCCGCAAAAGGATTCATTACCGTCAGGTCGATGTCATATACCCAGCTGCTTCCTTCTTTCATATGGCAATGTGCACATTCTCCGTATACTCCAACACTGCAACTGTCTTTGCATGGTTTATAATCTGTTCTTACAGAATCTTTACATACTTTGCCTGTTGCTGGGTCAAATGCATACAAATAAATCGTCATAAAGGTATTGTAAGGTGGTAAATCTGTATAAGTATAGCAGATGCTTTGTGTGCCGTTGTTAATGCTCACCGGATTAACCGTGAAGCTGGCGCTAGGTGATGATAATGTTAAAGTGCTTCCATTGCTGCCACTCCAGTTAACACTTAAACAAACATAATACTGTGGGTTGCCACTGGCATCGTGCCCAATACAATCAAACTTGGTGATTTTAGAACCAATTTTACAATCTTTCTGTCCGCAAGGTGGTAGTTTGATGCAAATAACAGTGTCGCATATCTGGTTCTGATTGCTGATGGTAATGGTGAAACAAGCTACTGTATCGGTTAATGGGGTGTCCTCAAATGTGGCACTTATAGTATTGATGCCAGCGTTTAAGGTACCAGGACTGATGTTGCTGACAATGCCGGCAGGACTTGTAATGCTGACACTTGCGCCTGCTCCTAAACTGTTGTTGACATTAAATGATAAACTATAGGTTTGATTGCCCATCTCACTTACTGGTCCGCAATCAATTTTTAAATTTGCACTGAAAGAGCAACCACCGCATTTTACAAAATCAATATTGATATCGTCAGACATGTCTGTGCATCCGGCCGCTGTGGTGATTTCAAGATTATATGTGCCCGACACATACAATGGCACATGGAAAGTATCACTCACTGCCCAGGCAATCGGATTGCCATTCAGATACCACTGGTATGTGGCATAACCTTTTGGTCCGTGCCATACCAGATTGCTCACCGTATCACAAATATCATAACATCCTGTCATCAATCCACAGAAATCTGGCAGTGGGTTCACAACTGTGGATGCCTGAGCCTTACAACCATTGGTATCTGTTACTGTGACAGTATAAATATTCGGAACACCTGTGTAGATCGTGTCATTTACTTGTCCGTTGCTCCAGTAATAACCTGTAATACCTGGTGAAGTACTGCTGGCTACAAGCATGTTGCTGGTGCCTGCACACAATACCGGAGGTGCTGTAATACTTACATTTGGATTGGTGTATAATATCAGGTTCAGGGTGTCTGTGCCGTAGCAGGTATCAGGACTCATTACTGTAACCACCAACTGATGCGGTCCGGGTGTCATGCTGTATGTGCCGAAACTAAAATTGTTGGCATTTATAAATTGTGGCATGCCATCCCAGTACCATTCAAATACAGCTCCGGGTATCATTGGATAGTTGGCCACATAGGTGTAGTTGGTGTTCTCGCACAATGCTTTTGGTCCGATAATGTTTGGCTTAGGTTTAGTCTTTGCCAGAACATTTAAATTGCCTGTCTTATAAAAACACCCTTTAGTATCTGTTATCTCTAAATTATAATTTCCAGTCTGATGCGCCCAGATGACTGATGTCGTAGCTGCAGTCGACCATAAATAACTATACGCTGGATATCCGCCTATTCCGGTACCTGTCAGTTTTACACTGTCTCCTTCGCAGAATTTTAATGGTCCGCCCGCTACTATAGTGCCACTCAGCGTATGTGGCAATACTTTAATATTTCTTTTTGCGGTGTCTCTGCAACCTAAACTGTTAACAATCGTTAATGTTACTAAATAAGTACCTGCATTGCTATAGGTTCTGATTGGATTTGTTAGTAATGAACTTGATCCATCTCCAAAGGTCCACGTAGAACTTAAACCTACACCAGTGCTGGTATTGGTAAATAATACAGGCGTATTCTGACAAACCGAATCCTGAACCGTAAATGAAGCATTTGGCAATGGTGGTATTACCACTGTCTTGGTAAAGGTACATACCCCAGCGACGGTGAGACTGACAGTGTAAGTACCCGGACTTAAATTAAACACTGGGTTTTTGGTAGTGCTGCTTAGTGCCCCTGGGTTAACTAACCACGACCATGAAGGTGCTGGATAGCCAGCAAGTATTTTAGTGGTGTTTACAAATTTTACCGGAACAGTAGTTGCATAGTTGACACAATAAATTGAATCAAAGAAATTAGGGACATATTTGATGGTGTCCACCTTGTACATGCAGACATTGCAATAGCCTGTACCTGCAATATTTGGTACATCGGCACACAATTTTACTCTGTAATATCCTGGCTCTGTAAAGGTGTGCTGAACAGGAGTGCCTGATGCTCCTCCAGGATTGTATGGGTCGTCAAAATTCCATGATAAGTTGATTACTCCAGGAGATGTAATAGCATTAAAGCTATCTGTATTACAGCCTAAACGGTATCTGTTATAATTTAATGTATAAGTTGCAGGTGTGCAGATAGGATTGCAGTTACCCGTTGAAATTGGTATAATATTACTGGTGTCTTTACATCCATATGAGTTGGTGCCTACCACAAAGAAATTTCCTGTGCTTGTTGCGGTATAAGAAGTACTTGTGGCGCCTCCGATTGTAGATGGGTTATACCATTGATAGGTAATACCAATGGCTGGCGCTGCTACTGTCATTGTGGTAGAAATTGGTGGGTTACAATAGAGGTTAGGATCAGGTGTTGAAATATTGATGTTGGGTTTTGGCCAGATGGATATGGTAGCAGTATTAACACCAGTTCCGGGACAAGAGCCTCCGTAAGTTGTCGTTAGTGTGATAACATAGTTTCCAGGGGCATTGTAAACATGGTTGCCCGGATTTCCACTTGCTGTTCCTCCGTCTCCAAAGTTCCAGGCATACGAACTCGCCACAGTTGATGAAATGGCTGATAAATTTAAACCCTGGCAAATTGCTGGTGGTATAATAATATTAGGAGTTGGTGCATTAATAACTCTAACCAGTATCGAATCTTTTCGCTGACTGCCACAAACTTTTCGGGTAAGAACAATCCATGCATTGCCATTGTAATTGTTCCACTGTACTCCAATTGTATTGGTGTGATTGCCACTGCCAACACTGCCCGCAATGCCTGGATTGATACTCCAGATATAATCATCGCCTGCGGTGCTGCTGGAATAGGTAGAACTTCCATTCGCACACACTGTGTCTGGTCCGGTAATTATTGAAGGGGCCATCGGTAATGCACTCAGTACACTCATCGATGTTGCGGCAGATTTACAACCCGTAACCGGATCGATCTGATAAACACTTAAACTATACGGTCCGCTCGGTCCCCAGGTAATACTTAAGGTGCTTCCTATACCTGTCGATGGTGTGCCGTTGACTACCTGCCAGCCTATAAAATAGTTGCCAGAAGTTGGTACTGCTGTGTAATTATAGGAGTAATTAGGGCAAACCGGACTAGGACCGAAAACAGTATCTACAACCGGTGGAATAGGATGCACGGTAATGAACTTTTTTAAAGGACTGTTGCAGTAGTTGCCAGATAGATCTGTGGCTGTTACGATAAATTGTCCCGGACCATAAGTCCACAACCCGGTAAAAGGTGAAGGTCCGGTTATGGTGTTTGATGTATAGGTGGTATTGCCAGAAATATTGGTAATGCTCCAGTAAATGCTGCCGGTAGGAGCAGGACTGATGCTATAGTTATACACCTGATTAGCGCACAAATCACTGTTGCCACTCATAAACATTTTAGGTTTTACACTCACTGGTAATACAGAACTGCCACCACAATTAATTGTTGGTTTTGCACCTGGTGTAAAATGCCAGTAATCTGCCGTGATGTTGCCGCTTACATTGCTAAAATAACAAACTTGAACTTCGTGTACATTGATAGAATCTGTTTGTACAAATACGCCCGGAGGGAAATGCCATTCTATACTGTCTATCGGAATGTCGCAACTGATATGATACGTGTAACATTCTCCGATGCAAACTTGCGATGGTCCGTTAATCGTTGCATTAGGGGTGATGATTGGAACAAATACTGTCGTTGGTGAGTTGCAAAATCCCGGACAATTAACACTTAAAGTTATGCTGCCCGGTCCATTACTGCCCCATTGAACCGTTACCGTTGAATCGGTGTTTGAACCGATAATCACGCCATTTGTTACACTCCAGTTGTAATTGTTGCATCCGCTGGCATTGGTGGTATATGTGACAGTGGCATCCGGACAGACTGTAGAAATACAAAAGATTTCTGGTCCCACGCTATTGGCTACTACCACTGTTACATAAGCAGTGTCTTTGCATTTACATTCATTTTCTACTACCAGCATTACCTGATAAGTTCCAGGATTGGCATAGGCATGAGAGGTGTTGCCATTACCAGGAGCAGTGTAAAAAGCATTGCCTCCATCACCAAAATACCAGCTCCACGAATTGATAGGAGAGCCAGCTCCGGGTAAAGATTGATCAATAAATTGTATTACCTGGTTTTTACAAGCATTTACTACCAGTCCGGTTAAGCCTGGTAATGTAGTAAAAGCTGCCTGTGGCTTACCAACTATTTCTATGCAGACTTCAACTTCTTTACTGCAACCCCAGATATTGGTTTCAATAACCTTCACAGAGCCATTGCCTATGCCCGTCCAGAATACAGTAACACTGTTGGTAGAGCTCGTATAAGTGGCATTTCCCGTTACCGTCCACACATAGGTGCTTCCTGAATGGAAAGGTGTGGTATAGGTGATATAGGTAGAATCACAGGCTGTTAAACAACCCTCTTTGTCGCCCTGACCACTGCCATCTTTTCTGCCTCCACATCCGGAAATGTATGATGGGGTGATGACAGGATTGGGTTTTCCATGCACCGTCACGTTAATTGTATTTGTGCAGATGACAATATTTAAGGCGTTTTTTACAATCAGAGTGATTGTCCCGGTACCAATACTTGGCCATGTTACCGTTACAGAACTTCCTGAACCCGTCAAAACACCTCCACCCGTTACGTTCCAGGTATAAGTTTCTCCCGGATTCGGCACCACACTATATACAACAGACTGGTTTTCGCAAACATCCGTAGCTCCCGATACCGGGCAACTTGCAACACTCTCAAAAGGATTTAATAAAAAAAGACCTAAAAAGAGAGCAAATAAAGATGGTAAAATTTTTTTCATGGATTATTTTATTGAGACAAAGATAATTAAAATTGCATCAATCGTTGAATACTAGACAAAAGAATTCCATTGGTTTATAAACTTAAAATGTGATTTTGTTGAAACAAGTAAATTGTGAAAGTCTCATTTTCTGTTTTTTATCGAGTGAATATATAGGTAAAAAGAATCTTCTTTTTATCAGAATGGCTTTAAGTATATTTGAAACCTTATGGCCGAATTAACAACTTTCAATGCTAAGAAATGGATGCTCTTTAATTTTATAGGCTGGTTTCTTGGTGTGTTTGTAATGCTGGGAGTTTCTTCTCTCTTTGAAGCACTTTCTATCAGAAACACTCAGATACCGGTTGGTGTGGGTATGGGTTTCGGAATTGGCTTGTTGCAGTGGTGGTTATTGCGAACCTCTGTGTCACTCAAATTTAATTGGGTGTGGGTGTCTGTCTTTGGAATGTCCTTGCCCTTTGTGGTACTCGAATACTTAAGTCCGCTCTCTGGCGAACAAGTCTTGCTGCCTGCAGTTTGTATTGGTGCCATTATTACAGGATATGTGCATTATGCTATTTTAAAGCCTCTGCTTAACAAGGCAATTTTGTGGTTACCTGCTTCAGCTTTTGGCTGGTTATCTGCTCTGGCTGCCGTAAAGCTTCTCGATTATACCCATTTGATGTCTGATTCTAACCTAGTCTTGTTTTTTGTCAACCTAGGTCTCATCTTGTCTGGAGGAGTATTGTTAGGTGCATCCACGTCATTGGCGCTTAGAAAAATGTTGAAGGTATAAAAAAACCTGCCTCTATAAGACAGGTTTTAATGAATGGATATTTTTTTAGTTTCTGAATACGATCTGATTTTCGAAACAATCGACAATGATAGCCTGGTCCTTTTTGACTTCTCCCATGAGGATTTTCTTGGATAGCTCGTTTAATACTTTTTTCTGAAGTACCCGTTTTAAAGGTCGGGCTCCGAACTGCGGATCGTATCCGAGTTGTCCCAGCCAGTCTATCGCTTCTTCTGTTATCTGTAATTCAAACCCTGCATCCTGTATTTGCTTTATCATGCTGTTCATCTGCAATTTTACAATTTCATGAATATGCTCTCTGCCCAGTGGCTCAAACATTATAACTTCGTCTATGCGGTTTAGAAATTCAGGACGTATGCTGTTCTTCAAAATCTGGTAGACTTCATTTTTTGTCTTTGCCAGTATTTCAAGCTTATTGTCTTCGTTCAGCTGCTCGAAATTTTCTTGTATAACATGAGAACCAATATTACTGGTCATGATCACGATGGTATTTCT
Source organism: Chitinophagaceae bacterium (assembly GCA_046074245.1). GTDB lineage: Bacteria > Bacteroidota > Bacteroidia > NS11-12g > UBA955 > JABMMZ01. The sequence goes on from JBJTNS010000084.1 coordinate 13,083, forward strand.
AAAGTTAGCTGTTCTGCCTTTGTTGTCTGTTAATCTTCCGTCGTCTAACACCTGTAGCAAAATATTGAAGACATCCGGATGTGCTTTTTCGATCTCGTCAAGTAAAACAACAGAGTAGGGGCGACGTCTGACGGCTTCAGTCAATTGTCCGCCTTCGTCGTAACCAACATATCCTGGAGGAGCTCCAATCAATCGGCTAACCGTATGTTTTTCCTGGTACTCATTCATGTCAATTCGCACCATTGCATTGTCGTCGTTAAATAGGAAAGAAGCCAGTGCTTTGGCTAATTCTGTTTTTCCGACACCTGTTGTTCCAAGAAAAATAAATGAACCAATAGGACG
>JBJTNS010000085.1:0-3277 GCA_046074245.1 Chitinophagaceae bacterium
CGTCAACCATCACTTCGCTGATATCTGAACTAACAGACTGAACTTTAAGTGTTCTACCAAACATATCAGAAATTGCGATTTCAGAAGCCTCTTTAGTATCTAGGTAAATGACTGAACTTGCAGGGTTTGGATATACATTAAATCCAGGTTTCGATGTCAAACGATTTATAAATGAACCATTTACCTTAATATATGCAGCTTTGGTTAACTGACCTGAACCTTCTGTATTTGTTGCAATAAGGGTTACCGTAAAGTTATCGCCATTGGTAAATTTGATATTCGGAATCTTAGAAGTTGAGTCAGTTCCATTCACATAAATATAGTTTACTGGTGAAATTCTCCACTTCCAGGATGTTGGAGTATTGGTTGACAAATCAATTAAACTAATTACTTCGTCCACTATCGGATTGGTCTTGGTTGCTGTAAATTCCACTACAGGAGGAGCAGTTACACTACTTATAGCAATATAATTACTCTTGAGAAGTGAGTCGGCACCAGAACCATTAGACACATATAGCTTAACTGAATAAGAGCCAGTCTGACTGAATGACACATAAAGAATACTATCATTAAGATCGGTGCTATTAAGTAAGGTATAGTTTGAAGGTGTGATGGTCCATTTATAGTAATCCGGCGAATTGGTTGAAGTACTGGTCAGAATGATGGTCTGACCTTTGGTAGCAGAGCTTGTAGAAGTAGTAAAAGAACAGGCAGGGCGTGCAGTTGGACTAATGCTTCTAACCACATTATTACCCATATCAACCACATACAACATGTTGTGTTTAGCGTGGTAAACGATACCAGAAATATCTTCAAAACGTGCGGTAGTACCATCGCCATCCACATAACCCTGTTGTGAGTTACTGCCGGCATACAGACTTAAAACACTGTTATCGTAGCGTTTGATACAAAGTGCCTCTGCGATAAACAAAGAATTTCCTATTTTACACAGATCTTTCGGACCGAATAAACCAGAAGTAATTAAATCTGTTACAGCGCCGGTACTTAGGTCAATTTTACGAATAGCAGAATTACCATAATCAGCCACCAGCAGGTAATTACCATCAACAAATACATTGAAAGGTGCTGCAAATTTAGCAGCGGTGCCGGTACCGTTAACGTGGCCAGAATTGCCGGCCGAACCAGCCAGCGTAGTAACATTTCCACCAGAGATTTTTCTGATGACATGGTTAGCGCGGTCAGCTACATAGATATCACCGTTGGGAGCCACTGCAATACCGACAGGACCATTAAATTTAGCAGAAGCATTGCTGCCATTAAGGAAAGCGCCGTTTAACAATTTAACACCTGCAAAAGAAGTTACCTGTTGCTGAGTAGCGGTATTGATGAAACGTTCAACTTTACGAATTTGATTATTATCCAAATCGGCAACCATCAGTTCGTTGGTATTAGGATTGATTGCTAAACCAGCTGGACGGGAGAAACGGGCCTGGGAACCAGCAAAATCTTTACTGTCTGCGGCACCCGGATCTGTGGGATCTAAGATATATCCAGCCGCTAAGTAGGCAGTATTGCCATTGATCCAGAAAATGTTATGCTCATTAGAAACATAAATTCTACCGGTAGTATCTACCTCTATGCCCATTGGGGCTGAAAACAGAACAGAATCTTTGTGATTGTTTCTGTAACCTGTGTAACTACCATTGCCAGTATAACGCATACCAGCATGTGTTCTTACAGTTTGCGCCCACACATCAGCGCATAGATTGAGTGTCAACAGACAAACTAAAATATATCTCATTTTGTAATAAAAGTGTTTATAGTGAAGTAATTGCCTGAGCAATATTAGACTCTATGGTATCGAGAACATTGGTGTAATCGCGACCCACGAATTTGTTTCCGGTCATCGCCTCATACAATTCGGTGTAGCGATCGGTAACACTGGCTACAAACTCATCTGTCATTTCAGGCACGAGCTGACCTTCAAGACCCTGAAAGCCATTTTCCATTAACCATTCTCTGACAAACTCTTTAGATAATTGTTTTTGAGGTTTGCCAGCTTTCTGAAGTTTTTCGTAAGCATCCAGATAAAAAAAACGACTTGAATCTGGGGTATGCACCTCGTCAATTAAGGTTAATTTCTTATCGTGTAAACCAAATTCATATTTAGTATCCACCAGAATTAGACCGCGTTCTGCAGCCATCTGAGTACCACGCTCAAATAATTTATGAGCCGTATCTACCATCTGTTCAAGAACCTTTTTGGTACAGATTTTTTGTGCTACTATGTCTTCAACGCTGATGTCCACATCATGACCTTCGCTGCTTTTGGTTGCAGGGGTGATGATAGGGGTTGGGAATTTATCGTTTTCTTTTAAACCATCAGGCATTCTTACACCGCAAATCATACGCTCGCCGGTTTTATAAACTCTCCAGGCATGACCGCACAAGTAGCCTCTAACAACGATCTCGATTGGAATAGCGTCACAGTTGATACCAAGAGTGGCATTAGGATCCGGAACAGAAATTTTCCAGTTTGGTATAATGTCTTTGGTAGCATCCAGAAAAAAGGCAGCAATCTGAGTTAAAACTTCGCCTTTGTGCGGTATTGCTCTGGGTAACACATGGTCAAATGCAGAAATTCTGTCGCAAGCCACCATCACGATATGGTCGTTTTTAATAGAGTATACATCTCTAACTTTACCTCTGTAAAAATTAGTCTGATCTTTAAAGAAGTAATTCGTAGCCATCAAGCCCTTTTCTACTTTCGCTGTCATTGATTGAGTCATTTTTTTTAATAAAAGAAAAGACAAAAATACAATTCTTTCGTCTCTTACAAATGATTTTTTTATTTTAGTGTCTATTTTTTACTACCATCTACCGCGCCTGTATTGGTTTCGTAGGCTTTAATGATTTCTTTTACAAGCCGGTGTCTTACAACATCGTCTACATTTAGTAAAACCATGCTTATCCCTTTAATTCTTTCTAAAATCCGGGTAGCTTTTAATAGGCCAGAGGTTTGTTTAGCTGGCAAATCTACCTGACTTAAATCGCCAGTGATAATCACCTTGGCACTTGGTCCCATACGGGTTAAAAACATTTTAATTTGCAAGTCTGTCGTATTCTGAGCTTCATCAAGAATAACAAAACAATTGTCAAGGGTTCTACCACGCATGAAAGCTAATGGAGCAACCTCAATGGTACGATTTTCTAAATATGGTTTAAGTTTTTCTGCCGGAATCATATCGTCCAAAGCATCGTACAAAGGACGCAGGTATGGAGCTATTTTTTCTTTTAAGTCGCCGGGTAAAAACCC
>JBJTNS010000086.1:0-7255 GCA_046074245.1 Chitinophagaceae bacterium
TATCCGTATCATCAGCGCCGAAATGGATGGTGCTCCAGTGCCTGTCAATATCAATCCCGAAGGTGTGGTCTTGCGCTTTGCCAAGCATTTGAACTGGGATGAGAAACACAGTGTGGTTTTTAATTATGAAGCAACTCCAAAGAAAGGCATTTACTTCATTGGTTGGAACCAGCCTGAAAACACCGGTAAAGCCGATATCAACTACATCCGTAAACAAATATGGACCCAGGGTCAGGGCATCGATAACCGCTACTGGATTCCGATGTACGACTGCATGAACGATAAGTTCACCACCGAAACTGTGGTCACCATGCCGCAACCTTATAAAGTCTTATCCAATGGTCGCAAACTCAGCGTTAAAGAAAATGACGATAATACTTCAACCTGGCACTACCATCTCGAAAAGCCGCATGCCGGCTATTTGTTAATGCTGGGCATTGGTATTTATGATGTCAAAGAAACGACTACCAAACGCGGTACGCCCGTACAATTCTGGTACTACCCTGAATTCAAAGACCGTGTTGAACCTACCAGTATCTACACCGAAAAAATGATAGAGCTGTTAGAAGATGAAACTGGTACGCCTTACCCTTGGGGCTCTTACTCGCAGATTATGGTTCAGAACTTCTTGTACGGCGCTATGGAAAATACCTCTGCTACCATCTTCGGAGATTTCTTTACGGTGGATGCCAGAGGATTTAAAGACAGAAATTATATGGGTGTTAACTGCCACGAACTGACCCACCAGTGGTTCGGCGATTTGATCACTGCCAGAAGTGGTAATGATGTATGGTTACAAGAGAGTTTCGCGACCTTCTATCCTAAATTATTCTTTAAGGATTTAGAAGGCGAAGATGCCTATCAGTGGGCTGTGAGAGGCGAATACAACAGTGCCATCGAGCAGAGTAAAAAAGACCATTTTCCAGTTAGACATACTCAGGCAGGTACCACCAGATTATATCCTAAAGGTTCTGCTGTTTTGAGCATGCTGCGTTATCAGTTAGGCGACGAGAATTTTAAACGTTTTATTCAGCATTACCTGTCTGTTAATGGTTTTAAAAATGTAGAGGCCTGGGATTTTCAGAAAGCTTTGAAAGATAAACTGGGCTTGAACTACGACTGGTTCTTTGATCAGTGGATACACCGCGGAGGCGAGCCACATTATAAAGTATCGTATACTAATGATGGTAAAAACATTACCTTTAAAATACTTCAGACACACGCTACTAATGGGCATGTGCGTTGCTTTAAAATGCCTGTTGATTTTGCTGTTTACTATAAAAACGGTTCAGTAATGCGACTTAATGTATGGGTTTCGGATACGACAGAGCAAACCATTAGTTTTTCGAATATTGATGGTGAAGTAGATTTTGCCTTGTTTGATGAAGGAAGCAAAGTGATGAAGAAACTGGATTTTCAGAAATCCGACAATGAATTGGCGGCACAGGCTTCTAAAGCCAAGTATATGATCGACCGATACGACGCGATTGTTGCAATGTCTAAGATTCCACTTAATGAGAAACTGAAGTTCCTGCAAACTCGATTTGCTGCCGAAAAACATCCTGCCATCAGAGCAGAAATTGCCAAGCAATTGGCCAACTGGAAAATACTTAACAAATGGTATGTCAATATCGTGAAGGATGCCAAATCAGAAGTTAAAACTGCCTTTATTGCTGCAGATACCAATGTTGTTGACCAGAAGGAGATTTTTGTCATGTTATTAAAAGATAGCAGCAATGTAGTTGTTGAAAATGCTTTGGATAAGCTGATGCAATGCAAAGAACTCGATCAGAAAGAGAAAATTAAATACTTAAAATCTGTAGAGCATTTGAGCGGTCAGAACAACAATATCAGAACCAAATGGCTGGAGTATGCTGTGATGAACATTTACGAGCCAAGTTTAAACCACCTCTATAAAAAAGATTTGGTTCTTTTATGCAGTCCGTTATACGAATTCAGAACCCGTGTCAATGCTGCCAATGCGCTTAAGCGTTTAGGTTTCCTGAACGAAGAAATTGCGGCCAATCTGATAGAGGCGAGTTTGACTTATAACAGTCGCCTTTCCGGACCATGCGCAGCTGTCTTGAAAGAACTTAAAAAAGGCAAACCAGAAAATGACATTTTACAAGCTGAGATCAACAAATTGTCCAACGAACAACAAGCTCAGCTAAAAACCATGGGCTTGAAAGATTAAATCTAAAGGATTTAATTATCTAATATATTTATTTTCAGTGTTATGGGTTTCTGTAACACTGAAAATACCTTGTCTTTAAAAGGGCGATTCCAAAACAAAATTGTATCTTTGTGGTTTATTAAAAATGCCGCAATCAGTTTTGGAAAGCGAACAAACCTCTAAACGCAAACAAGATCACATCGATCTGGCATTTCTTTCACAGACTTTAGAAAGGGATGAACGGTTTTTCTATGAGCCTTTTCTGGCGGCACATCCTGATGCCAGTATCGTACCTACAACAGCGCTTGCTGGTAAAACGCTTCAGTTACCTCTATGGATCAGTAGCATGACTGGCGGTACAGAGAAAGCTGGTACCATCAACCACAACCTGGCCAGAGCTTGTGCCGAGTTCGGAATGGGACTAGTTTTGGGCAGTTGCCGCATCATCCTAAATGACAATACCTATTTTGAAGATTTCAATGTGAGAGCCATCATGGGAAATGATTTACCCTTGTTTGCAAATCTTGGTATTGCTCAGATAGAAGAACTTTTAAGCGAAGGTAAAACCAAACTGGTGACTGAACTGGTAAATAAACTACAAGCTGATGGTTTAATTGTGCATGTCAATCCGCTTCAGGAATGGCTGCAGCCAGAAGGTGATCACATTAAACACCACCCGGTTGAAACCATTAAACGGCTCATGGATCAGGTAAATTGTAAAATCATTGTGAAAGAAGTCGGTCAGGGCTTCGGTCCCCGTTCGTTCATGGAATTATTGCAGTTGCCTATCGAAGCAGTAGAGTTTGGTGCACATGGCGGTACTAACTTTGCCACATTAGAATTGCACCGACAGGCGCCAGAGGTGATGGAGCAGCTCACACCGCTCACCACCATTGGTCATAGCGCCACAGAAATGGTAGATTTTGCCAATGCAGCTTTAAAAGCCTTAGGCGATAAAGCACTTTGCAAAAATCTGATTGTAAGTGGTGGCATCAAGAATTTTCTGGATGGTTACTACCTGATCCGCAAGTCTGATACCAATGCAGTGTATGCTCAGGCATCTGCATTTTTAAAACACGCCACAGGTTCTTATGAAACACTCAGACAATACTGCGAGTTGCAAAAGAAAGGCCTGATGACTTGTTACCAGTACCTGAGCGTAAAATAATAAAAAACAATGCCTACAATTAAAGGGTTTTCAAAATTAAGCAAAGAAGCAAAAATCGAGTGGATCGTAGCCAATTATCTAAATGGTGATCCACAAGCAGTAGATTTTCTGAAAAGTTACTGGCACGATGATGCTGCAACTCAGAAGTTACACGACGAGTTCATCGAAAATACCATCACCAATTTTTACTTACCATTTGGGGTTGCACCCAATTTTATGATCGATGGCAAGAACTATTGCATACCAATGGCTATCGAAGAGAGTTCTGTTGTAGCAGCAGCTGCTAAATCAGCCAATTTCTGGTTGGACAAAGGCGGCTTCCATACCGAAGTAATTGACATGGAGAAAATCGGCCATGTGCATTTCATCTGGAATGGTTCTGACACTGGCAGACTGCAGGCATTCTTTAACGACATCCATCAGAAATTCTTCGACCACACCAATCACATCACCAAGAACATGCAAGTGCGCGGTGGTGGTATCCTGAGTGTTGAGTTAGTAGATAAAACAGCCGAAGAAAAAGGTTATTTCCAGATTAAGGCAACTTTTGATATCTGCGATAGCATGGGTGCCAATTTCATCAATTCAGTGTTAGAAGAATTTTCTAAAATTCTGAAAAGTGAAATTGAAAAAACCACACTGCTTGAAGACGCTGAAAAGCAGGTTCAGGTGGTAATGTGCATTCTGAGTAATTACACGCCTAATTGTATTGTTAGGGCTGAAGTGCGCGCACCATTGTCTGTAATGAACGATGGTGATAATATGAGTGGTGAGGAGTTTGCAGATAAGTTCTGCAGAGCGGTTAGAATAGCCGAGATAGAACCCTACAGAGCAACGACTCACAATAAAGGCATCATGAACGGTATTGATAGCGTTATTATCGCCACTGGCAATGATTTCAGAGCCGTTGAAGCTTGTGCACATACGTATGCATCAAGAACTGGTAAATACCAGAGTTTAACCCATGCCGAAGTTAAAGATGGTCAGTTTAGATTCTGGCTTGAAATTCCGCTGGCTTTGGGTACTGTTGGCGGATTAACCAATTTGCATCCAATGGTGAAACTGGCCTACAAAATGCTGGGCAATCCGAATGCACAGGAATTAATGCGTATTACGGCAGTGGTAGGATTAGCGCAAAACTTCTCAGCCCTGCGCTCGCTGGTTACTTCAGGTATTCAGAAAGGACACATGAAAATGCACCTCTTAAATATCCTGAATCAGTTAGAAGCAACAGAAGAAGAAAAGGTCAAGATAGTTGACTATTTCAAAGACAATGTTGTAAGCTACAGTGCTACAGTAGAGATATTTTGCAAGATAAGAGGAATAGAAGTGCCGGCAGTAGTATCGGCCAAATCGAAATAGTGAAGTTTGGAATCGAAATCGTATTATAGTCACGGAAAATTAATGATTTGCGGCGAGTACGCCGTTTTAAGCGGAGCTACTGCTTTTGTTCTGCCTACCAAGGCGGGCCAGAGTCTTACTGTAGATACACATCTTGACTTTGATGTGCCGCACATCGACTGGACCAGTTATGACAAGGAAGGAAATATCTGGTTTCAGGCGCGACTTTTACTACCTTATTTAATTGTTGAATACAGCAGTGATCAGAGTGTAGCCATACAGTTGGTGAGGTTTCTTACCAATGCCAAAGTCTTGAATCCCCATTTCTTGAGTGATAATGTGGCTTATAAAGTAGAAACCAGATTAGAGTTTGATGTTGATGAGGGATTAGGAAGCAGTTCTACCCTTACAAATAATATTGCGCAATGGGCTGGAGTTAATCCGTTTTCATTGCATTTTAATGCGTTTAAAGGCAGTGGATTTGACGTGGCTGCGGCTATGAAAGGTAAGCCTTTGGTGCATACCATGAATGGCAACCATCCTGTAGTGGATGTTGTAAAATGGCAGAAGGGATTTACTGACAAGTTATATTTTGTGCATTTAAATGTGAAACAAAACAGTCGCGAGCAAATTGCTACATCCAAACCGGTTTTAAATACCGCACAGCTGGCCCAGATTTCGCGCATTAGCAGATTGTTGACGGTGAATGAAGACTATTTTGAGTTCTGTTTATTGCTCGAACTTGCAGAGAACGAGATTGCTCAGGCACTCGGCAGAAACAGCATAAAACACGATTTATTTCCCGATTTTCAGGGCACCATTAAAAGTCTGGGTGCCTGGGGTGGCGATTATGTGCTTGCTACTGGCAATGATACAGTTGAGTATTTTACCTCTAAAGGGTACCATCGCATTGTCCCTTTTAAAGACATGATATTAGAATAACATGAGTGCAACTTCATATAAAAGCGCCTGGAAAAGTCCTTCTAACATTGCACTGGTTAAATACTGGGGTAAGAGAGGTATACAATTACCGGCCAATCCTTCCATTAGTTTTACTTTAGACAATGCATTAAGCGATACTACGGTAGAGGCCATCGCATCAGAGACTCAGAATGGTATTTCTTTAGAAATGTATTTTGAATCTCAGAGAAACGAAGCATTCGAGCTCAAGATGAAAGGTTTTTTAGAGAAAGCGGCATCAGCATTTTCATGGTTAAACCACTTCCATCTGATCATTAACAGCAGTAATACCTTTCCTCATAGCAGCGGTATTGCCTCTTCAGCTTCAGCTTTCAGTGCACTGTCTTTGTGTTTGTGCAGCATCGACGAGCAGATGAAAGGGGTATCAGACCCGGCTTTCTTTGAAAAAGCCAGCTACTGGTCGCGCATAGGCTCTGGCAGCGCCTGCCGCAGCGTGTATGGTGGCTATAATTTATGGGGTCAGACGCCAGCTTTAAACGGCAGCAGTGATGAATTTGCGGTTAATATTGATGATATCATTCATCCGGTATTTCAGAATTTTAAAGATACCATCCTCATTATAGAGAAAGGCAAGAAAGCTGTATCCAGTACGGCAGGACATGCATTGCTTAACGCGCATCCTTTTGCCGAAATCCGTTACCAGAGTGGATTTAAGAACACAGAGCGCTTGCTGGAAGTCTTAGAAAGCGGCGACGTCGATAGTTTCATACAGATTGTTGAGTCGGAAGCCCTGATGCTGCATGCCTTAATGATAACTTCACCGACGCCATTTATCCTGATGAAACCACATACTTTGTCGGTTATCGAAAAAATCTGGGATTTCAGAAACCAAACCGGATTACATTTGTTATTTACACTGGACGCAGGCGCCAACGTGCACCTTCTGAATCCTGAAAGTGAAAACGAAAGGGTACAGGAATTTGTAAAGAACGAACTGGTAGGATATTGTCAGAATGGTTTGTATCTTTGCAACGCAGTTGGAAAAGGTCCACAAAAGACCCAATAACAATGAAGTTAAAACAGTCACTCTACTACGCAAAAATTCTTCTGTTTGGAGAATACGGTATCATCGAAGATTCGATGGGACTGTCAATTCCCTATAACAAGTTTAACGGCGCTTTAAAGCTGGATGGCAGACAAGACGAGTTCGCGCTGAATTCTAATAAGGATATCAAAGCTTTTGCAGATTACTTAAACGGATTGGTTGAAGGTGGCGAATTGCCTTGTCAAATGGATATGCTTCGTTTGTACGAAGACATCGGCAAAGGTTTATATTTCGACAGCAGTATTCCTCAGGGTTTTGGTGTGGGTAGCAGTGGCGCTCTGGTAGCCTCTATTTACGACACCTATTGCTCTGATAAAATAGCCATTCAATCAAACCAAAGCGGTACTGAGATTCTTGCATTAAAGCAAATTTTTAGCAAACTTGAATCATTTTTCCATGGTAAAAGTTCTGGTTTAGATCCTTTGATTTGCTACCTGAATTTGCCTGTTCTGATAAAATCTAAAACCAATTTAGATACAGTAGGTTTGCCAACGCCTAATGAGGCTGGTAAAGGTGCAATATTTTTAATGGATAGCGGCATTCCGGG
>JBJTNS010000087.1:0-2616 GCA_046074245.1 Chitinophagaceae bacterium
CCCGCATTTTATCCATCGCCTGAGTAATGTTAAGACTGACCCTTTCGAGTATCTCTTTCTCATGCTGATCGAAAGCATCAATTTTAGCAGAATATACATTTAAAACATATTTCTCTCCATTCACCATAAACGGAATCGCAATACTGGAATGAATACCATGCTTCTCTGCGGCATCCCGCCATGGCAAGAAAGCTGCAGAACGTTGCACATTATCTGTCACCACAATTTTCTGACGCAGCAATGCCGTAATAGTAGGTCCTTTAATCTGCGTTGAATCGGTTAACATGATGGATATCTCTTTAAGATAATTTAATTCACCAGCAGAGGCGATTGGTTCTATTCTCGACTCTGGAATATTTAATGAAGTTATCCCTGCAATCCAGGCCAGTTTATAACCACCCTGCTCAACTAATACTGCACATAAATCATCCAGTAAACATTCCTGCAACTGACACTTTAATATCACATCATTAACTGCGTTCAGAACCTTGAGTTCGTGATTCGCTTTCTGCAATGTGAACTCCTGTGCCTTAAACTCATTAATATCCGACAACAGACCGCTCCACACATAATCCCCTGCAGGTGTCCTCTGCGGAATCATTTTAATATTTAACCAATTGGTTTCTGCATCCGGAAGCGCATATCTGAAATTAAAATTCATAATTTCTAATTGCTCCGCTGCGGCAATTTCTGCCTGCATAAATAAGTTTATATCAAATTCAGAAATATGCTGGTAAAACAAATTAGGATCCTGCATGAGCTCGGCCTCTGAATACCCTAACAATCCCTCAGAGCCGGTACTGACTCTCAGAAATCGCTTGCGACCCTCCGGAAAGGTCATCATCTGAAAAAAAACTCCCTCAATTGGTTTGGGACGCTCTGCCCCAGCTGTAATATTTGTGTGTGTCAAAATTCAATGTTTTAAGTTGATAGTCTGTCCAAAAATATAAAATTTGGTTCAACGAATTATCACTTTGACAATTTCTTTCAACGAAAAACTAATTCTTAAACAAATATAAAAACACAAATATCTTAATGTCAATATTTTAATCTTAGTCACATCATCATAAAAATGATGACAATCATAATTACAAACGACCTGTTCAGGCCTCGAATCTCCAAAGAATCAGGAATTAAAGTGGAATAAACCGGAAATTTTTCACCACGATCTCGTGGTCTTTGCCATTGGCTGGTCCCTGACCGTTTAACAGCCAGAAGTTAAATCTGACATTGGTAGAATCGCCCGGTGCTGGAATCACTATCGGATCTGAGGTATTAGATCCTTCAATCTTCTGACGTGAAATATTGCTCTTATCAAACTGCCATTCGGAGGTCTTATTAGTTCCGGGATACACCTCCCCTTCATAGCCTTCCCAGCTTACTACATCTGGCGTCCACTTAAACATATAAGTTGCAGGCTTTTTAACATATTTACTCGCAATTAAAGGTTTATAAGTTCGCTCTTTATAGGGCACAGGATTGCTGAAAATAACAGGCTGAACACTGTAGGTTAATGTCAGCGAATCGCCCGCTACACCCCATTTCGAAAATTCTAAATCCACTTCGCTATTAGCCTGCTTCTGGAATGAATAATCATCCCAGGTAAACAATCCGAAAACCGTTCTCTCATCAAATGCACTGATGTCTGATTCGCAGGTAAAAATATAGGTTCCATAACCAAACTCTTTTACACTGATAATTTCACTACAATACCACAAATTATTAATCTTCTGAATCTTTAAATGCAATCTCCCTAAACTGTCAACCCAGGCGCCTTTATCAGTTCCTAAAAAACGGTTCGGTCCTGGTCCTACCGGCGTCGGCCTGTCTTTATAATTCCAGTAATAGCCCGAAAAAAACAAATCGCCTTTTTCGTCAGGCACTTTAATATCTGGTGGTGGCGACTGTTTGCAGGCCGTCAGAAGTGTTATCAGAATTATAAATTTATTTAAAATAGACATGGTGTTTGAGTTGTTGAATATACAGTTCGAAATCGCCGCGCTCGGTGACGCGTTGTAATTGCTTATTGACGAAGGATAAATCCTCTGCTCGTATGGTGAATCTGACCGTTTTTTTCTCGCCTTTCTTCAGACTTATTTTATCGAAGGCACAGAGTTGTCGCACTGAAGGTGTAATAGAAGCAAACATATCCTGATAGTACAACTGCACCACTTCTTTCCCTTCTTTCTTGCCCGTGTTCTCTACATCTACTGTAATTACTAAAGAATCTTTGGCTCCAAAGGTATCTTTGCTGATGCGCATATTGCTGTACTCGAAACGGGTATAACTTAAACCAAATCCGAAATCAAATTCAGGCTGATAGGCATTCGTTGAAAAATCGATGTCCAGATCTTCTGAATGTTTGCGGTCGTAATGCACAATATCGTTACTGGCTGCAGGATAAGTAAAAGGCAATTTACCACTTGGGTTGACCTCTCCGGTAATGATATCTGCAATGGCTCTTCCGCCTTCATCTCCCGGCAGATAGGCATACACCACAGCGTCGGCGATTCCAACAATCTCATGTATGATGCGCGGGCGATTAAACAGGCAAACAACTATCACTGGTTTGCCCGTTGCTTTTAGTTTTTTCACCAACTCTGTCTGAGCGGCAGG
>JBJTNS010000088.1:0-5020 GCA_046074245.1 Chitinophagaceae bacterium
CTTCCCTACAGGCTTCGTCTCTTACCGTGGACCGTGGGTCCGACGGTTATACTGTGGACCGCCCTTCGACGTTGCTCAGGAACCGTGGGTCCGACGGCTATACAACATCATAGGGGTAAATACCGACATAGGTGTCTTAGCATTAAAAGGAACAATATTTATCATTTAAAAAATCCAATAGCAATATGAAACACCTTCTTATTTCAGCCATTATTTTCTTCAGTACTCTGCTCATGTTAAGCTCGTGCGACGACGATCGTTTTCTTATTAAAGGAAGTGGTAACAATGTCGAAAATACCAGAAACCCGGGCAATTATAAAGGCATCAGCTTATGCATCAGCGCTAGCGTTGAAGTATACCGCGATAGCACCTTCAGAGTCGAACTCGTGGGTCAGCAAAATATCCTCAATGTTATTGAAACACGCGTGAACGGTGAAGAACTTACCATCAGTCTCCAGCGCGGTACCAGCATCCGCAAACACAACCCTATCACCATTCGCGTCTATATGCCCGAAATTAATAAAGTGAATATAAGTGGTAGTGGCGATGTTAAATACATCGACGAATTTAATTCCAGAGATCTGAATACCATCGTAAGTGGTAGCGGTAGCATCACCTGCCGGGGAAATGTCAGCAACAGAATAACTGCTAATATCAGCGGCTCTGGTAATATCAGACATACCGGAACCGGCAATTGCAGCAGTGCAGATTATACCATCAGCGGATCAGGTAATATTTATGCTGAATGGCTGAAAGTTGATAATGTAAACGCTAAAATAAGTGGCTCTGGTGATATGTGGATCGATGCCGAAAGACAACTGGATGCCAGTATTTCTGGCAGTGGAAGCATACATTACAGAGGAACACCAAACAAAAATATCAGTATTTCTGGTAGTGGAAAAGTAGAAGCACTATAATACAGGAGAAAGAACAATCTTTGTGATACAATTCAAAACAAAACATGGGTAATACGAGCTCGTATCAACTTGATGCCGCTGAATATGAAATAGTGTTCAGACAGTACTACGAAAGTTTGTGTCATTATGCCAATATGTTGATGAAAGATATGGATGCTGCCGAAGAAGTTGTGCAGAATACATTCGTAAAATTATGGGAGAAAAAGGAAACTTTAAACATCGAATCTTCCCTGAAATCTTATCTCTACAAATCGGTATACCACGCTTCGCTGAACGAAATCAAGCATCAGAACGTTAAAAACAAATACATCAATATGCACAATACCGAAGAACCATACAGCGATATGCAGTCGGCTTCGCAGGTAAAAGACCTCGAAAAACGCATCGAACAAGCACTGCTGAAACTGCCTGAACAATGCCGCCTGATTTTTCAAATGAGCAGGTTCAGACAACTCAAATACCGCGAAATAGCCGATGTGCTCAACATCTCTGTTAAAACAGTAGAAAATCAAATGGGTAAAGCCCTTAAAATAATGCGCTCTAACCTGTCTGACTATCTGGGAATTTTACTCATCGTTCTAAACTTTATAATCGAATTCATCTCATGGTAAACGAAGATCTTATTGTAAAATGCCTGGCTGGTGAAGCCGATCAGCACGAACTGACTCTGCTGAATCAATGGCGCTCGCTCTCTGCTGAAAACGAAAAAATGTACACGCAGATTGAACAAGTCTGGAACCATAGCGCTGGTATCGATTCGAATATCGCAGTAAATACCGATGCTGCATGGCAAAAAGTACAGCAGAAACTGCAAAAAGCACCTGTAAAAGTTGTAAAATGGCCCGTAAAATGGCTGGCTGCTGCCTCGTTTGCTCTGCTGATTGGTGTTGCGTTTTTCTTATTCCGATCTAACGAAAAAACACCAATGCTGACATTGTCTGCTACTAATACTTCTCAGGAAGTTCTGCTGAAAGATGGCTCTAAAATTACCCTGCTGAAAGGTGAATTTGAATACCCTGAATCTTTCGGTGCGTCTAAAAGACAAGTAATTCTGAAATCCGGAACAGCCTACTTCAAAATCAGTAAAGACAGTGCACATCCTTTTGAAATAAGCTGCCAGCAAACTACCGTTACCGTACTGGGCACTGCCTTCGAAATAAAAAACGAAAATAACCATACCTATGTCAGTGTCAACGAAGGTAAAGTGCGCTTTACAACGCCTTCAGGAACCAGCATTCTTACTGCCGGTATGTTCGCCGATTATAACGCCGAAAACCAGTCACTCAATACCAGCTCAGGATTCTCTAAAAATACTACCGCCTACGCCACTAAACAGTTAAGTTATTCGGGTAGCAGCCTGCAGGAAGTTGTTAAAGATCTGAAACGCTACTACCCTGCTTATAACATCGAAGTGCCGGCTTCTATCGCTCAGTGTAAAATTAGCGGCGACTATAATCTGGAAGAAGGTTTACAAAATATTTTGCTGGTTCTGGCCGCTACACTCAACGCTGAACTTGAATTCTCTGAAAAACAACATACCGCTATCATTAAAGGAGGCTTGTGTACACCATGAAACATTTAACATCATTGATTTTATTGATATGTTTTTCGCTTTCTATCAATGCGCAAAATCAGACGCCTATTTTAGACAGAAAAGTAACCATTAAAGTGCTTAACCAGACACTTGGAAAAGCCTTAAATATCTTATCTGAAACGGCTAAATTTAATTTCTCATACAGCACTCAGATTGTAAAAGTTAATAAAATTGTCAGTATTCACGCCGAAAACAGAACCGTTAAAGAGATTCTCGATCAGCTCTTTGGTAACGACATGACCTATCAGCAAATCGGTAATCACCTGGTCATACAAAAGAAGATAGTACCACGCTCTACCAGCTCTGTTTCGGGTAATTCTAAACCCGCTACACGCTACGATGTTATTGTCTCTGGCTATATCAGAGATCTGAATACCGGTGATGGTATCAATAATGTCAGTGTCTACCACAAACCTAGTCTGGCCAATACTTTGAGCGGTGACTTCGGTTACTATAAAATCAGTCTCAGTTCTAAAACACCAGAGATTGAATTGCAGATCAGACGCGAGCAGTTTAAAGATACTCTGATAAAAATTACCTATTCTGGTAATGGTGTAATCGAACAACACATCAATCTGCAGTCGGTCGAAATACCAAAAGAAGTTCCTCTTATTTCAAGCAATGATACCGCTGTTTTAATCATCGAAGATACAGCAACTGTCGTAAAAATACCTGTAGATACCACGTTTAAAAAACCTCGCCTGGTATGGATAGACTCTTTAAAGAAAATTAAGGTTGAAGACACTAAGATTGGTCAGTGGCTGATAGGCGCTTACCAGCGTGTAATCAATAGCAATATTCGCGATTCATTTGACCGCGACTGGCAGATTACTTTTGTGCCACCACTGGGAACGAATGGTTCTTTAAGCGGACTGGTACAAAATAAATTATCATTCAATGTATTGCTCGGCTATAATGGTGGATTGTATGGTGCTGAATTTGGTGGCATTCTCAATTTCGTCAGAAATGATATGCATGGCGTACAGTTTGCGGGTATTGGAAATACTGTGGGCCGCAGTACCGAAGGAGCTCAGTTTGCAGGCATCTTCAACCATAACCTTGGTCAGGTACGCGCCTTTCAGGCAGCAGGCTTTTACAACTACAACCACCTCGATGCCGAGGGTGCACAGTTCTCCGGATTTATGAATATCAACAGAGGCATGCTGGATGGATTTCAGGCTGCCGGATTCGGCAATTTTGCCAGTCGCTATTCAAGAGCGGTACAGGTAGCAGGATTTATTAATGTTGCTGATGAAATTGATGGCGGTCAGATAGCAGGTTTCATCAATATAGCCCGTAAAATTAGAGGCTTCCAGATTGGCATTATCAATATTGCAGATAGCTCTGAAGGTGTTGCCATTGGTATTGTCAATTTTATTAAAAACGGTATCCATCAGCTCGAATTTAGTTACAGCGATTTATCACAATATGGTGTGGCATACCGCTCTGGTTCCGGAAGGTTCTACAGTGTGGTTTCTTTTAACTCACAATTGCCTTACAGCGATACCGGAACTTTAATGTGCTATGGTTTTGCAATCGGACACCGTGCTCGTTTGTCTAAACATTTTTACTGGACCACCGATCTTGGTTCTCATCACATGACATACAATCTGCGATCAGACCATTTGAATCTGCATAACAAGCTAAGCACCGGACTTGAAATACAGTTGTTCAAAGGATTTTCTATCTTCGGAACCGCCAGCTTAAACCATTGCATCAACGACAGCACCGATCCCCGTTACGAAACCGGCTTTGCCCAACTTGGCAGCGATATCTTATGGAACAATCACGGACGCTACGAACAAAAAGCCTGGCTGGGGTATAATGTTGGTGTGAGGATTTTTTAATTTGTTTATCAAATCAATTTGTCGGTGCCAGGAAAATGTATAAAGATTATTATAAAGTTTCAATTGACCATTTTTTGATATTGTCGTCTATGTATTTGACGAAGTTATTATATTCACTTTCTGTTTTAAAAGTGTGACAATGAAAACTACTTTGCCAATTAAAATCAAGCTTGTAGATGTTACAAAATTTCTTTACTGCTCCTTTGTATAATCTTATTACAGTCTCTAATGACACAAAAGACTCCTGATGAATTTCACCAATCTCTGACTTTTTAGATTTAAACAACAATATACCGTGTATGTGGTTAGGCATTACGATAAACTCTTTGCGAATTACATTCGATCTGCAATTAGCTATTTCAAACCATAATATACCTGCTACAACACCCGCTGTAGAATGATGCATTTCTTCATTGTTTATTTCACCGAAATAATTTAACCTATCATGTGTGACAATTGTTATAAAATGTCCCGTCCACCCCGAATATAGTTTTGAAATATGATTGTCTAACATGCACAATAATAATCAGACTTATTTCAATTAGTCGGTATTTAAATATTTAAAAAAAATAAAACGGCTTTTATCGCTTAAACATTGAAGAATTCTATCAATTCAATTTGTCGGTCCCAGCAGCGCCGGGTAAATAAATTAAAGGAATTTT
>JBJTNS010000089.1:0-15329 GCA_046074245.1 Chitinophagaceae bacterium
ATGATTTATTCTTTATACAACAATGCATTGTGGAATGGAACTTACGACTCAGCAAAATCATATGAATCTGTGCTGGTAGAATTATATCATCCAATGCAAAGGGATGAAATTAAAGCAAGATTTAAAAAACAACTTTATGAGAAAAGCGAAAGAGAATCTTCTTTAAAATTCAAACTAAAACGGGCGGTTAAGAAGGGAGATAGAAACCTTGAATATTTACCTGTAGAACTACCCCCTCTAAGCGATAAGCCATATGATTTCAGCTCTAAACAGGTTGATGAAAGAATGGTATATAACGAGTTCTTTCAGCATACCTTGCCTGCATTATTGAGAAATTTTGATCGTGCAGGTATGATCAATAGTGTAGAGATACGTATGCCTTTTATGGACTGGCGACTGGTATCATATATTTATTCATTACCGTTAAGCAGCAAAATTGGACATGGCTTCACTAAGCGAATTGTGAGAGAAGCTATGAAAGGCAGAATGGAAGAATCTCTAAGAACCCGAACTTATAAAGTAGGTATTGGAAGTCCGGTTGAATACTGGCTCAACGGAAGTCTTAAAGAATGGGCAATGGATACGCTCGATGACAAGTTCTTAAGATCCGAAGCTGAAATAAGCTTAAAAAACGAAGGTAAATGGTCTGTTAAACAGGTAAAAGATATCTGGCAATCAATCAATCTTAAACTAATTAACTGATGAGAATTCTGTATGTCTTTACCTCTGCTGGCTTAAATGGCGGATCTGTTCAAAATAAAGTTATTGAGCAGATTAAAGCACTAAGAAATGCAGGTACAGATTGTAAGGGATTGTTTTTTACAACAGATGATTTTGATAATAGCACAAGTGAACTGTTTGATTTTGTTAAAGTTCCAAGGGTTCCAAAGTCACTATTCAGATCCGCAAAACAAAGAATAGCGTACCACAAGTCAGTATTTCAGTATTTTAATACCAATAAACCTGACTGTGATTTTGTTTATTGCAGATATCCGGGGGCTGGTAAATATATCAACAAATGGCTAAGTACACGACTATATAAGGTATTTTTTGAGCATTTGACAACCGAAGGTCCAGAAATAAAATTGTATGCCAAAGAAAACCCCTTTAAATGGAGTTTGTCTTCTGTCTTGAGTCATATTGAATTTAAATATTTTCCACTTTTTCTGGAATGGAGATACGGTAAATCTATTAGAAGAAAGGCCGTATTTGGAATTTCAAATTCTGAAAATATAGCAGAATATGAAAATACTTTAGCTGGTAAGAACTATGTCAGAATTATTGGTGGAGACGCTGTCAACGCTAGCTCTTTTCCTGTCAGAACTGTTCATACGGAAGCTAATTTTTTGCGCATGATTTTTCTGAAGGGTGCTGTCACAACTGCAGACTTTAATGGTTTAGACCGTTTGTTTAAGGGAATGTCAGAATATCGTGGACCGTATCAGTTAAAGTTGAAATTATACGGAAAGAACCTTGAGCACGAAAGTCGTTTAATCAAACAATACGGAATACAGAATCTGGTTGAAACAGCAGGCTTTATCAATAAAAATGATGTTGATGCCTTAATGAATCAGATCGATTTAGGAGTAGGTGCTTTGGGTGTGCACAGAAAAGGTTTAATGAGCACAACGACGATAAAAGCCAGAGAATATTTTGCCAGAGGTTTACCATTCTTCTATGGCCATCAGGATCCCGATCTTACAGGACACCCTGAGGTATTTAATTTTTGCAAAGAGTTTCCTGCTAACGATATTTCTATCAATTTTAATGAAATAATAGATTGGTTTGAGAAAATTTCAAAGATGATTGAACTGCCTGAATTAATGCATCAGTATGCTATTGAAAACCTGGATTACAATGTTAAAATGAAGAGGTTGGCTGATTACTTAAAAACTTATAATAATTGAGATGCTAAAAATTGCTCACAGAATAAATACGATTGCTCAGTTAAATGCCACACCCGCTGAATTTGGTGTTGAAATGGATTTAAGACCAGATGGAGACAATATAATTATACATCACGACCCGTTTACCCCGGGAGAAAATTTCGAAGACTGGCTTAAATACTATCGACACAGTTTAATTATACTCAATACTAAAGCTGAGGGAATGGAAGAGCGCATTCTTGCTTTGATGGAGAAACATGCAATTGACAATTACTTCTTTCTGGATCTTTCTCTTCCATTTTTAATTAAATACATGAAGAAAGGGATTAGTAAAATTGCGGTCCGTTTTTCGGAGTATGAACCACTTGAATTTGTGATGAAATTTGCAGGGAAAGTGGAATGGGTTTGGGTAGATTGTTTCAACGATTTACCACTCAATCAGGAGAACTATCAGCTACTGAAAGAACACTTTAAAATTTGTCTGGTTTCGCCAGAATTACAGGGATATGAAGTCAGCAGAATTGAAGAATTTAAACAAATACTATCAGGCATGCAGATAGATGCTGTTTGTACTAAACGCCCGGATCTATGGTAATAAACAATTGGAACGAAATAGAACTCTCCGGAATTAAAGGACTATTAATAGATCTTGATGATACTTTATATCATTATGATCCGGTCCATAAAAAAGCATTTGATGCTTGTATAAACAAGGTGGAATCCATTTATAATATTTCACCTGTTGAATTTAAAAATCTCTGGAAAATAGCAAGAGATAAAGTCCACATTGATGTGCATGGACAAGGTGCCTCACACTCAAGGCTTTTATATCTTCAGAAAGTATCTGAACTTCATAGTGGAAAAACAAATGCTGAATTTGCTTTAGATATTGAGCATACCTACTGGTCTGTTTTTTTAAGAGAAATGGAATTCAGAAAAGGTGTTGAATCTTTTTTAGTTCGTGCAAAATTAGCGGGATTGAAGCTGGCAGTTGTAACCGACCTTACTGCTCAGATTCAATTACAGAAATGGCAGAAATTACAATTAGACAGGTTTTTTGATTGTCTTGTAAGTTCAGAAGAAGCAGGTGTAGAAAAACCATCTCCCTATATATTTGAACTGGCGCTCGAGAAATTGCAGTTAAATACGAATGAGGTCGCAATGATTGGAGATAACCCAGCTAAAGATATTGCAGGCGCTGAGGCATTACAGATTAAGGCCTATCAGGTAATTGATAAAACAGAATAAACAACATGTCATTATTTTTAGATAAAAGAGGAAGAAGCAAGATACCACTGGCAAAGTCCAGGCTATTTTGGGCGGGACTGGTCATAAAAGTACTTTTAGCATGTTTCTTTGCTTCTGGGTATTTGCGTGATTTGTTCGCACCATTTTCAAATTATTTTATTGGTTCAGGGTTTGATGACCCATATGCTTATTTTATTACCAATGGTAATGGGAACGAATTTCCATATCCACCATTGATGTTATGGTTATTTTCTTTACCCAGAGCAATTTTGTGGCCTTTATTTCCAGGATCAGTCGATACTTTTACTGTGCTGGATAGTATAATTTACAGACTGCCCTTAATTCTGGCAGATATAGTAATTCTGATAGTATTGATAAGATGGCTTAAAACACGTACCAGACAAGTATTGATCTGGTACTGGTTATCACCTGTATTGATCTATATTAATTATTTCCACGGGCAGCTCGATGTTATTCCGATGGCCTTTATGATGGCATCATTGTATCTGCTTTTTAAAAATAAGTGGATCTGGGCTTTTGTGTTTTTAAGTATGGCAATTGCCTGTAAAACCAATATGATTCTGGTAGTTCCTTTCTATGGTTTATATATGTTACGATCTACACAGATAAATATTAAAACTATAGTATTTTCAATACTGGGTTTAATACTACCAGTATTTTTAATTAACTTACCATATCTCGATAGTCACGGCATGTTACAAATGGTATACAATAATCCTGTACAACAGCAGATATTTGATTTATACTATCAGTTTAATACTACGCTCAGAATCTATTTCATACCTGCAATTTATTTTACATTATTTCTATATTATTTCACTTTCAGTTTTGTAAACCGCGATCAGCTGGTGTTGTTTCTGGCATTTACTTTTCTGGCTTTAACTTTGATGATTGCTCCAATGCAGGGCTGGTATTACTGGATAATGCCTTTATTAGTCTATTTCGTTATTAAGCAAAGTAATCGAGAAAAATACATGCTGGTACTGCTCTCAATTTTGTATTTTGTCTATTTTGGATTGATACAGGAATCAGATTATGGGATGGCGTATATATTAAATTCTGATACTAGTAAGTTTTCTTTATATGCTGGCGATAAAGCGCTAAATATAGCTTTTACATTGTTGCAAACAACATTGATACTATTAGCCTATTCGGTATTTAAGAAAGGGATAGGAAATAATATACAGTCTAAATTTTTGTCACAGCCCTACATGATTGGAATAGGTGGAGATTCTGCAAGTGGTAAATCTACTCTTAGCAATGCACTGGCTGATGTATTTGAGGCTCATAATACCAGTATTATCAGAGGAGACGATATGCATAAATGGGAAAGAGGAAATGAAAACTGGAATGTCTATACCCATCTGGATCCAAGGGCCAATAAGCTACACGAAGATCTTGAACACGCCAAAGAATTGAAATCAGGACGAAGTATAAAAAGACGTAATTATGATCATAGTACCGGTAAATTCACGCTCCCTAAATTCATCAAACCAAATAAATTGATTGTTTTTGAAGGACTTCATTCTTTTTACTTGAGCAATCAGGCTGAAGTTTACGATTTGAAAATATTTATGGAGCCAGATGATCAACTCAGAACCTGGTGGAAAGTTCAAAGAGATGTGGCTAAACGCGGATATTCTCCTGAAAAAGTACTGGAGCAATTAAAAATGAGAGAGGAAGATTCTGCTAAATACATAAAATCGCAAGCATCTCAGGCAGATATTATTGCTAAATTCTTTCCTCTTAATGAAATAGATCCTGTAAATCAAACAGTAGAACCAGAAATAGGTCTTAAAATTACTCTTTCAAATGAGGTGAATCCGGATGCACTTATTGAAGAGTTAAACTTTGTGCAATCTTTAGAATTGGAACATTATTATTCAAACGATAATCAGGAACTTATATTTAAAGGCACTATTTCTAAAGATCAGATAGAACTCATAGCAGATAAATGTATTCCTAAACTTGAAGACATTGGTATTTATAATACAGAGTGGAAGGAGAATTTTGAAGGATTGCTTCAGTTAGTAACTACATTTGTTATTTTTAATAGATTGAATAATAAAGAGATAAATGGCAAGTAATAAACTCGAGCTTTTAGAACTTACAAAACCGTTTTCACAGCGGAGCGATTTAATCCAGGGACCTGGAGGAAATACATCTGTTAAAAATTCTAACGGGGAAATGTACATTAAAGCTTCTGGATTTAGGTTTGATGAAATGACTATTGAAAATGGAATTTCAGCCGTAAATTATTTAAATATAAGAAATTACTTTAATACAGTTAAACCTTTAGATAAGGAAAAAGAAGAAGCAGTAATGCTTAGAATTGTAGGTGAAAATATTCTTAAAGATGATTCGGGTAATCCCTTCCCGAAACCCTCAATGGAAACAGGGTTCCATGCGGTGCTCGACCAATATGTTATTCATACACATTCGGTATGGACCAATCTTATTAATTGCAGAACCGATAAAAGCGCTGCAATTGCTCACTTAAATAAATATTTTAAAATAGCTGAAATTCCTTTTGTTAGTCCGGGTTTTGGTTTGTCTTATCTTGTAAGTGATGCTATCAAAAAGGCTGAATTGACCGGAAAATCAAAACCTGATATTTTTCTGCTGCATAACCATGGGGTTATCGCTCATTCAGATAATCCTGAAATATGTAAGAAGTTGTTGCTTGATCTGGATCAGGCAATAATAGACTTCCTGGAAATTCAGCAGGAATATCCAAGTACTGGTATTTCAGGAAGTGATACCAGTTGGCAGCCTCAATGCGATTTTGTAAATAGTCTCCTAGAAAAATATCATTGTGATGAAAATTTTTTTGAACAGGTACTTTTCCCTGATCAGACAGTATTTTTTAAAGATCAGATACATATGGGTTCTTCAGAAAGTACAAAAAGGATTTCCATCAATAATCATCAGATTAAGTATCGTTGTCAGCATAGAGATGCAAAGGCTATACATGAGACTATGACTGCTTACCTTTTCATATTTGATTTTCTAAGGTCCAATAACGTTGAAATTGAACTAATCGGTAAAAATGAAATTGATTACATCAACAACATGGAAATGGAAAAACATCGTAAAAGCATATAAAAAGTATTTAGAAATTGAAAATTATTATACCACTTTCAGGTTTAGGAAAAAGGTTTGCAGATGCAGGCTACCTGGATATTAAACCATTGATTAAAGTACACGGAAAACCTATCATCGAATGGGTGGTAAGTTTATTTCCAGGTGAGCACGACTTTATTTTCATTTGTAGAAATGAACATTTAGAACATACATCTCTAAAAGCTGAACTGGAAAGAATTTGTCCGGAAGGTAAAATTATAGGCATTGATGGCCATAAGTTCGGTCCTGTTTATGCAGTTTCTAAGGTGTTCGACCTGATTAATGATGAAGATGAAGTTATAGTTAATTATTGCGATTTTTATCAGAAATGGGATTTTAACCATTTCAGTTCTGTTGTTGGTCCTGCTAATTGCGACGGGGCAATACCTTGTTATACTGGTTTTCACCCTCATCTTTTACATCCGGAAAACCTATATGCATCCTGTAAAAGAGATGAAAATGGAAACTTATTAGAAATAAGAGAAAAGTATTCTTTTGAGTCAGATAAAACTAAAGCATATCACTCTGGTGGCACCTATTATTTTTCAAAGGGAAGCTTTGTAAAGAAGTATTTCCAGATGATGATGGATGAAGACATTCACCTAAATGGAGAATATTATGTTAGTCTTGTTTATAATCTTATGCTGAGAGATAAATTAAGCATTAAAGTATATGATAAGGTTCCTTATTTCTGTCAGTGGGGTACGCCCAAAGATCTGGAAGAATATCTGACTTGGAGCCAAATAATTAATCACTATAAATTAGATTCAAAATGATAGCATTAATTCCAATGGCTGGTGCTGGTAGCAGATTTGCCGAACAAGGCTATACCACCCCAAAACCTTTACTTCCTGTTCTTGGTTTACCAATGGTAGTAAATGCTGCAAAAGCCTTACCTGATAGTTCTAAATATATTTTTGTAGTAAGAGATTTTCAAATAAGAGAGTATGCAATTGATCAGCATTTAAACAAATATTTTCCAGATTCAGAAATAGTTGTTATCGATCACTTAACTGAAGGGCAAGCAGTAACATGCCTGATGGCAAAAGAGTTAATAAATCACCAGGAGCCATTGGTAATAGGTGCAAGTGACAATGGGATGATATACGATAGAGATAATTTTGAACTCATCAGTAAAGAAGCTGACGCTATTATCTTTACTTTCAGAAATAATCCTGCTGTATCTGAGAAGCCCCAGGCCTATGGATGGGTTAAAGTTGATGATAATTTAAACGTAGAACGTGTGAGTGTTAAAGTACCTATCAGTCAGGATCCTATGAATGACCATGCGGTTGTAGGCACATTCTGGTTTAAATCCGGAAAACTATTTGTCGAGGCAGCTGAACATATGATAGCCGCAAATACCAGAATTAATAACGAGTTTTATGTCGATGAATGTATGAATGACTTATTAGATCTGGGATACAAAGTTAAAGTATTTGAAATTGACCATTATGTTTGCTGGGGAACACCTAACGACTATAAAACATTCAATTACTGGAACGAATTTTTTAACCTTAAACATTAAATATCTGAAATGCTTTCTGTAATACTTCCATGTTACAATGAAAAGGACAATCTTGAGGCTTTGTTTAGCAGACTTGATCTTCTGGCCGGAAATTCTGATTCAATTGAGATTATTCTGGTAGACAATGGTTCTACCGATGGGTCTGACATTCTATTCCGAAGTGAACTGGCAAAAAGAGATACCTCTGTTTTTAAAGTTGAAAGAGTAGAAAAGAATATCGGATATGGATATGGTATACTTAGCGGTTTAAGGGCTGCAAAAGGTGATGTTTTAGCTGTAACTCATGCAGACAGACAAACTGATCCCATGGATGTTTTAAAAGCATTTAGTATTTATCAAAATGCTAATAATAACAAGCTCCTTGTAAAGGGCTTTCGAAAAAACAGAAAAGTATCTGAAGCTGTTTTTTCATACGGAATGGGGTTGCTCGCATCAGTTGTTTTAGGAACCAGGCTAACTGAAGTTAATGCACAGCCAAAACTATTTAGTAAAGTTTTTTTTGAACAAGTTGAAAAGCAGGCACCGCATGATTTTTCACTTGATTTATACTTTTTGTATAAAGCTAAAATGCATGGAACTATAATTGATTTTCCAGTATTTTTTTCCAAACGGGTGGCAGGAGAAGCTAAAGGAGGAAGCGGAAGTTCTTTTAAAACCAGATGGAAACTGATAAAAAGAAGTTTCAACTACATTTTTGAACTAAGGAAGCAAGTTAATTCATGATGAAAAATCTACTTATTAAGTATCCGATAGAATGCATTTTAACAATAGTATTTGTTATACTTTCAATTGTATTAAATATGCAGTTTCTTGATGGTTCTAATATTAACCATACAATAGCAGGTCATGATGAATATATTGCTGTAAAAGAAATTTACTCCATCCTGAAACCAGAATCAGCAAAACACTGGATCATGGCTGTCATTAGCGGCAATGCTCTATATTATGGTCGAATTATGTTTTATATCGATGCTTTTTTTGCGGCAATTCCTTTTTGGTTGTTTGGAATCAAAGGCATGATACTTACAGTAAGATTAGTGCATTCAATTTTTCTCCTTTCTGCACTGATAATACTGGCTCAAACTTTTCTTGAAAAACCGTTTCATAAACTACTGTTTTTTATCAGTACCTGCTGCTTGTATTACAGCATGTATTTTATTATGATGCCAAAGCCTGAGCCACATCAGTTGCTCTGTCTAGCCTGGTTTCTTAACAGATTCAAAAAGAATGATTGGACATTCACCTGGCATTTTATTTTTCTTGGAATAGCATATGGGTTGAAGTTTAATATTTTATTATTACTACCCATTCTTTTTTTGATTCCAGTATTAAAAGTTGGTAGTTTTAATTTTAATAAAGTAATACTTCCTGGTTTAAAAGCATTTCTTTTCTTTTTACTTGGAATCATTATTGCTGTTCCATGCCTAATATTATCACCTGTTAAACCTGTTTTTCTGACTGCCTATATTCATGAAACTTTTGGAAGTACCGAGAAATTATATGACAATGCCAATTTAAGTATTTCAGATTGGCTAATAAATGGCCTCGGTGGCGCTTATTTAGGCATGGGCGTGCTGGCGGTCCCTTTTACAATATTTGTAGCGTACAGGTTAATAGTTTCGGTAAAAACGGACCTTAAAAATAAAGATTATTCAACAACAATACTTCTGGCGTCTGGTTTTATACTGAGTCTGGTAATTATGCTAAAGACGAAAAGGCTTTGGCCGCATTATTTATGGACGTCGTATATACTTATAGTGCTGGGACTAATACTATCAGTTAGTAAGATTAAAGAAAGAAAACTGAGAACTGCTTTTTGGACAATAGTTTGTATCTTTTCCGGAACATCTTTTTATTTCTTTTTAAATAGAGAATTACCACTTTATCTGAATCTTTCAAATAAAGAAGATGTTATCAGAGAAAGAGAACTTAGTATACAGGCCATTCAGTATGTGAAAACCAAATATCCTAATTCCAGAATTGGTACAGATGGATCTTTGTTGTATCCTTTTGAAGACTTCGTTAGTGTCGATATTTTTAACCCTTTTGCCGGAAAGGTGTCTGATAGAGCAAGTACAAGATTTTACTGGTATACAGATTTTCCGGAAAAAATATGGTCAGACAGCAATAATGCCATCATTTTTTATAAAAGGCATCCTGCAAAACTTTCCAGTGGAAATTCAAATTTATATAAAGAAAAGCAAAAAATCCTTCATCAAATTTATCTTGAAAATCTGAATGTAAGTTATACAAGAGACACAAGCTTTGGTGATGTAATAGTATACAAAAAGATAACTCAATGAGAACGTTTATTTATTTTGTTGAAGATACTGAAACATCCTTTGTTCTAAACGATTTAAGGCGGATTGCCTCCCAATATGATAAACTTATTCTCTTATCTGCGGAATCTGTTGATAATAGAGAAGAACTTCCGGATAATGTCATAGTTTTTGCCAATTTTATAAATTGGAAAAAACTTGATATCAAAGGGATTTTTTTAAGCAACTTTTTCACGATAACATATATTTATTTTAATGAGTGTCTGGCATTGAAGAAGTTATTGCCAATTAAAGAATCTATTGCATTATTATGTTCTAATTTCTATAAAGCTTCAGAAAGTAAAAGAGCATTAGATACTATAGAAGGTATTGATTATACTACCTCACCATTTTATGCTTTCTGGTTTTATGATTGTATCTATTTAGCCAGACTAAAGCAATTAGGAATTGCAAAAAAAGTATATGTCAGAACACACGGAGGAGATTTATTCGAAGATAGAAGCTCATTGTCTGGAAAAGCGCTTTTCAGACATTTTCAACTCAAACATATCAATAGAATCTTTTCTGTTTCTGAAGCAGGTACTGATTATCTGAAAAGACAATATCCTGTTTTTGCAGAGAAGATAAATACACTGTATCTTGGTTCTTTTTATCACGAATTTTTAAACCCTGTGATTGACAATGAATTTACAATTGTTAGCTGCGCCAAAATTCGTGATGTTAAACGTATACATCTAATTGCTGAAGCTCTGAAATGGATTGATTTTAAATGTACCTGGTACCACATTGGAGATGAAAATCTGAATGCAGAAAATGACGATAGTATTCCGATGTACCTTGATGCTAAACAAGCGCTCAATTTAAAGTCAAATATAACATTCAAACCTCTGGGAGCGCTTTCGAACTCAGCTGTATACGATTTTTATAAAGAAACACCCGTGAATCTTTTCATAAGTGTATCTGCATCAGAAGGGATTCCAGTTAGCATGATGGAGGCTATTAGTTTTGGCATTCCTGTTATTTCTACCAATGTTGGAGGATGCAAAGAAATAGTGACCGATAATTCTGGAGTGCTTATTCCTGCAGATTCTATTCCTGAAACAATTGCAGATTCTATCACAAAGTTTAGAATTTCAGATAAAAATACAGTCAAATTTAGGAATAATGTAAAACTGTTCTGGAAAAGTAAATTTGATGCAAACGCTAATTATGACCATTTTTTTAAAGCTTTGAGCAGTTAAAAATTAGTAAATATCTGACAAGATATTCAGATGATGTCATATCATATGCTTAATATTTCAAACAAATCCAATCAGGATCTCATTTACAAAATCTTGACATATAATAGTGAAAGTTTCCATCATCATACCTGAATTTTCACTGGTAATTTAAAATAGTAAAAAGTGAATAACAAAATCTCAAGTAAAAGAATACAAGAACTAGATGCATTAAGAGGTTTAGCAGCTATTTTAGTAGTGTTTTTTCATGTCACAATCAATAACCATTCTTCATTTTTTAAATTTGGGACAACTGGTGTTGACTTATTCTTCCTGATAAGTGGTTTTGTGATTTTTATGAGCATTCAGAATATCAGTAAAGGGACTGATTTTATTATAAACCGGGTTAGTAGGCTATACCCTGCCTACTGGACAGCTGTAACATTTACCTTTATTTTAATAATACTTAAAAGTACTTTTGATGGTGTTAGCTTTAATATTAACCAGATGTATAATTTTATTGTTAATTTAACAATGTTTCAATTCTACTTTAAGGTTCAGGATTTGGATGGACCTTATTGGACGCTGGTAATTGAAATGATATTTTATATATTTATTTTAATTATTTACAGATTAAAACTATTGAATCGCTTGAATTTGATTGGTTTGAGTGTTTGTATTGTAGTAGTTTTGTCAATTAATATTTTTCCCGAATCAAGATTAATCAAAGGAATTATCTGGTGGATTCCATTGTTGCAGTTTTTACCTCTTTTTTTAGCAGGTACAGTTTTTTATAGGATATACCAATCAAAGGAAAATCAAATTCAAAATTATTTAATCTTAATTTTTTGCTTGTCAAGTCAAGTGGCTTTGTTTCCATTCGTAGGAAGATCATTTCATTTCATTAACCAGTTTGAATATTTCATTTCATTAAGTTTATACTATTTTTTATTTGTTTTATTTGTCAATAATAAACTGCAATTTATTATAAACAGATTCTCGATTTTCTTAGGTACAATTTCATACTCACTATATCTCATACACCAATACTTATCGACTAAAATTATTATTCCATATTTTAATGAGCAACTTGGAATTAATTTTTGGATAGTGACAATTTTTATAAATCTCCCGATAGTAATTGGAGTATCAGCATTAATAACATACAGAATAGAAATTCCTTATACAAAATTATTAAAGGAAAAGCTACGTAGTGTATTATGAAACAGGAATTAAACCATTTGATACTGACTAATAAAAAAAATCAAACTCAGAACTTATCAACTATTCGTTAGAAATGGGTTAAAATTGTTTTTTGATTAAACCATATCTTTGCTAAGTAAAAGGCCTAAATGACTACTAATACATCCGTTGAAATTATTGCAGAAATAGCACAAGCCCATGATGGAAGTCTCGGAATTGCGCATTCTTACATCGATGCTCTGGTAGGGACAGGTGTTAATACTGTGAAATTTCAAATGCATATTGCTGATGCAGAAAGCAGTCAGTATGAGCAATTCAGAGTTAATTTTAGTTATGAAGATAAAACCCGATATGATTACTGGGAAAGAATGGGTTTTACATTGGAACAGTGGGCAGGACTTAAATTACATTGCGAGGAGAAGGGTCTTAGGTTCTTGTGTTCACCCTTTTCAGTAAAAGCTGTTGAATGGATGGAGAAACTTTCCGTTGACAGATATAAAATAGCCAGCGGAGAAGTAAGCAATTTTCTTATGCTTGATGTAATTGCCAGAACAGGGAAACCAGTTCTGCTCTCAAGCGGAATGAGTAGTTATGATGAATTAAAATCAGCTGCAGAATTTATTAAAAATAAAGGAGGACATTTGGCTGGTGTTTTTCAGTGTACCACCGCTTACCCTACTCCTGCCGAGAAGTATGGATTAAATGTACTGGCAGATCTGAAACAGATTTTTAATACTAAAGTTGGTTTGAGTGATCACTCAGGTGAGATATTTGCACCACTTGCAGCAACTACTTTAGGTGCAGAGATGCTGGAAATGCATGTGGTATTTGATAAATCAATGTTTGGACCAGATGCATCGTCTTCTCTTACTGTGAGCGACTTTAAAACACTTTGTAATGGTGTGCGTAAAATTGAAAAAGCACTAAGCTCTCCAATTGATAAATCAGATATTGCTCAATTTTCTGAATTGAAAGTTATGTTCGGAAAATCTTTATCTGTCAATAAAAATTTAACCCAAGGACACATCATCTCAATTCATGATCTGGAAAGCAGAAAGCCAGGCAAAATGGGAATTCCAGCTCAGGATTATGCGGATGTAATTGGTAAAAGAATCAATAAAAATATTCAGGAAGGCTCATTTATTAATTTAACAGATATAGACTAAGAATGATGAAACGCAAAATTTGTGTCATTATAACTGCCCGCCCAAGCTATAGCAGGGTTAGAACCGCTCTCAAAGCGATTCAGGAACACCCTGAACTTGAGTTACAGCTGGTAGTGGCAGCTTCAGCCCTTCTGGACAGATATGGTTCAACAGTCAATTTTATTGAATCAGATGGTTTCCATATTTCCGAAAAAGTGTACATGGTTATTGAGGGTGCAACACTTACCAGCTCTGCAAAAACTACTGGTATAGGAATTATGGAACTGGCAACTACTTTCGATAATTTGAAACCAGATATGGTTTGTACCATTGGAGACAGATATGAAACCATGGCCACAGCCATTGCTGCCAGTTATATGAATATTCCTTTAGTTCATATCCAGGGTGGTGAGGTTACAGGTAATATCGATGAAAAAGTTAGACATGCCATCACAAAGCTATCAGATCTACATTTAGTTTCTAATGATGATGCTAAACAAAGGTTGATAAAAATGGGAGAGTACGAGCATAAAATTTTTATAACCGGATGCCCAAGTATTGATATTGCGCGTACTGTAAGAGATGCCCCTGAACTAGACTTCGATCCTTGTAACAAGTATGGAGGAGTTGGTAAGTATATCGATTATAAGAAAGATTATATTGTTGTCATGCAGCATCCAGTTACAACCGAATTTGATGAGGCACGGAAACAAGCAGATGCTTTGATTAAAGTAATACACGAATTAAATATGCCTACTTTCTGGTTCTGGCCAAATCCAGATGCAGGTAGTGATGGTACCAGTAATGCACTCCGGTCTTACAGAGAAGAAAACCCGAATAATCAGATAAGGTTTTTCAAAAATATGGAAGGGGGCGATTTCCTGAAATTATTATTGCATTCAAAATGTTTAATTGGAAATAGCAGTGTTGGAATAAGAGAATGCTCCTATCTCGGCGTACCGGTTGTCAATATTGGAAGTCGTCAGAACCGAAGATTAAGAGGTAAGAATGTGGCAGATACCAATTACGAGATCAACAATCTCAGGGAAGCAATAGAGTCTCAGATTTTACATGGTCATTATCCGGAAGAACATCTTTACGGAGATGGAACGGCAGGCAAAGCTATTGCAGATGTTCTCGCGGTTGCACAAACAGAAATTAAAAAAGTTATCAGTTATTAAAAAGAATTAATATGTCAAACACACTACACGGATTACCGGAAAACGTCATTTTTTGTAAGAAATGCTGTATTTCAAATCAACGTCCAAGTACTAAACGAGAATTTTCAAAAAAATCCAGTAAAGATACAGAAACAGTAGGCTTCGGAGAAGATGGAATTTGCGATACATGCAAATGGTTTGAGTACAAACAAACTATTGATTGGAATGCCAGAGAAAAGCAGTTAGAAGAGCTTTGTAATAAGTTCCGCCGCAACGACGGATCTTATGATGTAATTATTCCTTCAAGCGGAGGAAAAGACAGTTTTTATGTCGCACATCAGCTGAAACATAAATATGGTATGAACCCACTTACTGTTACCTGGGCGCCACATCAATACACAGAAATCGGATGGAAAAACTTTGAAAGTATGATAGATGCTGGATTTGATAATATTCTGGTTACGCCCAACGGAAAAGTACACAGAACCCTTACTCGATTGGCATTTGAAAATCTGGTAA
>JBJTNS010000090.1:0-3708 GCA_046074245.1 Chitinophagaceae bacterium
ATTTTTTTATTGATGACTTTAGAAATGACGTATACACCGTTGTAAAATGACTCATATTTAGTCGATAAAATACTATCCAGCTGCGAAGATTTTAAACCACTTACCTGCAATTTTCCAATAACCGGAAACAAACACATACCTGACTCTAATACCTCGTAAGTAGGTTTATCAACATTGGATTTGTTCTCTTCGCCAAACCCCGGATTTACTGCCACCAGATTGCCCGCCGGGTCGATGATCGATTCTCCCAGATTAGTAAACAAAGAAAATTGAATCTTATCGCCAGCTTTAATAGGGTACTCTATGGTTACTTTGGTGTAAGCCGATTGCCAGTTGATGTCTGTCTGTTCGGTTTTTAAAATAACATTTGATGTGTAAGATTTACACCCCGATATCCCAATTAACAGGATGGTCAGATACAATATGTTTTTTGTTTTCATTTTTTAATTAATCCTAATAAATAATTGCCATATCCACTCTTAGTCAATGGTTCTGCCAGTTGTCTCAGCTGATCATCGCTGATATATTTCATCCTCCAGGCTACTTCTTCTATACTGCCAATCTTCAATCCCTGTCTGTCTTCAATTACCTGTACAAACTGCCCTGCCTGCATCAGACTGTTAAATGTCCCTGTATCTAACCAGGCTGTTCCTCTCTGCAATATACCAACTTTTAACCTTCCCTTAGCCAGATACTCTTTGTTAACGTCTGTTATCTCGTACTCGCCTCTGGCAGATGGCTTCAGGTTCCTGGCAATCTCTACCACTTCATTGTCGTAAAAATATAAGCCCGGTACGGCATAATTCGACTTAGGTACTGCCGGTTTCTCTTCTATGCTTATAGCATTGTTGTTCTCGTCAAACTCTACAACACCATAACGTTCCGGATCGCCAACATGGTAAGCGTAAATTACTCCACCCTCCGGATCATTGTTCTCTTGTAATAACTTTTGTAAAGACGCTCCAAAAAAGATATTGTCCCCCAATATGAGTGCTACTTTGTCTTTACCAATAAATTCTTCTCCTATAACAAACGCCTGCGCCAGTCCGTTAGGAACAGCCTGCTCTGCGTAACTAAACTCACACCCAAGATTCTTACCATCTCCTAATAATTTCTTAAAATGTGGTAAATCGTGTGGGGTCGAAATAATTAATATCTCTCTGATTCCCGCCATCATCAGGGTAGACAATGGGTAGTAAATCATCGGTTTGTCATATACAGGCATCAGTTGCTTACTTACAGCCAGTGTTAATGGGTGTAATCTTGTTCCGCTACCGCCTGCTAATATTATCCCTTTCATCGTTTATCTGTTAGTATACATGTTGTCGTAATAAGCCTTGTAAGCTCCGCTGGTAACGTGCCCTAACCATTCCTGATTAGCCAGATACCAGTCTACGGTTTTCTCTAAGCCTTGCTCAAATGTTACCGAAGGCTGCCATCCCAGTTCGCGCATTAACTTACCTGAATCTATGGCATATCTGAAATCGTGTCCGGCTCTGTCGCCAACAAATGTAATCAATTGCTCGGATTCTCCTTCACTCCTTCCCAGCTTTGCATCCATCACTCTGCACAACAATCTCACTAAATCTATATTCTTCCACTCGTTGTTGCCCCCAATATTAAATGTCTCGCCTACCTTGCCCTGATGAAAAATCGCATCAATCGCTGTAGCATGATCCTCGACAAATAACCAGTCGCGTACATTCTCGCCTTTGCCATATACCGGCAATGGTTTTTTATTCATGATATTGTTAATCATTAATGGAATTAGTTTTTCCGGAAAATGATTAGCGCCGTAATTGTTGCTGCAATTTGAAATCTTAACAGGCAATCCATATGTATGATGATAGGCTCTCACAAAATGATCGCTGCTGGCTTTAGACGCCGAATATGGAGAATTCGGACTGTAAGGTGTGGTCTCAAGAAATTTACCTTCATCCCCAAGTTCACCATACACTTCATCTGTGCTGACATGGTAAAACAATTTGCCTTCAAACTGCCCGTTCCAAAGCTTTCGTGCCGAATTTAAAAGATTAACAGTGCCCACCACATTTGTCATTACAAACTCCATCGGGTGACTGATAGAACGGTCTACGTGCGACTCTGCAGCCAGATGTATCACACCATCAAACTGATGGGTTTCAAACAACTGATCCATCAACCCGGCATCAGTTATATCCGCTTTTATAAATCTGTAATTAGGCGACTGATCGATGTCTTTAAGGTTCTCCAGATTGCCGGCATAGGTTAGCTTATCCAGATTCCAGATCATCGTATCAGGATATTGTTTCACAAAACGTCTTACTACGTGCGATCCAATAAATCCTGCTCCACCTGTTATTACAATATTCTTATACGCCATCTTATTTTAAGTCAACCATAAACATGTCAAAAATCAAAGTAGCATTTGGTGGAATTACGCCAGGATAGCCTCTCTCACCATATGCCAGATTGCCTGGTAGAATCGCACGCACTTTCATGCCCTTGTTCATTAATGGTAACATTTGTTTCCATCCTTCAATTACCGGCGCATCTTTAATCTTCAGGTCAAATGGTTGAAATGTTCCGAAATTACTGTCGAATTTAGAGCCATCATTTAAATATCCGGCATAGTACATTGAGGCAGTTTGCTCAGGTTGAGCTTTCTGTGTTACATCGCCTTTATCAATAATGATATATTTTAAACCACTTGGGAGTGTAATGGTGTCTTTACCTTTTCCATCATATGGTACATACTCCACACCTTTTAACACATTCATTACTTCTACATCAAAATATAAAGTCGAATTAGCAGGAATATCACCCATATCTCTTTCTCCGTATCCTAGTCCCGGAGGTATTATCAATGTTGCAGCATCTCCCTGACGCAGGTAGGTAAACCCTTCGTCCCAACCAGCAATCACCTGACCGTTTCCAACCACAAATGAAAATGGCTGATTGCGGTCGCGTGAGCTGTCGAATTTCTTTCCGTTGGCTAAAGTACCTGTGTAGTGAGCATCTATTTTATCTCCGTTCTTAACTTTAGTACCACTAGCATTATGTTTAGTGATCACATACTTCAAACCTGTTTTAGTGGTTATGGTGTCACCTACTTTCACTTCTTTTTCTTCTTCCTTTTTGGCTACAGGTTTTTTAGAACTTGCTTTCTTT
Source organism: Chitinophagaceae bacterium (assembly GCA_046074245.1). Lineage (GTDB taxonomy): Bacteria > Bacteroidota > Bacteroidia > NS11-12g > UBA955 > JABMMZ01. The sequence continues at coordinate 3,151 of JBJTNS010000090.1, forward strand.
GGTGCAGCTTTTTTAGTAGCTGTCTTTTTACCCTGACCGTTTTGAGCAAGTGCTTCAGGTGCATTTGTAGTAGCAGTGGTGGCTTGCAGAACAACTAGTCCTGATACAGCCAGTATGGCTAAGATTGATTTCAATTTCATATTATTCTACTTTTAAAATATTTAATTCGTATACGAGGGTCGAATAAGGCGGTATCATACCTTCAACTCCTTTGGCTCCAAAAGCAATATCATAAGGCAATATAAAGGTCGCTTTCTCGCCTTCCCTCATTTTAATCAGCATTTCGTACATGCCGATTGGCTTAAACTGATCGCGGGCAACTCTTACTGTCTGAGGCTTACCTTGGGTGTATGTGTTGTAAAACTCAGTTCCATCCATCAACTTTCCAATAAAATGAAACTGCACAACACGTCCATCAACAATTTTTGTGGCAGTATCCGGCATGGTCTTATAAAATTGCGAACGCAAACCGGTTAGCGTATCTATGTTTACAACCAGACCATTCTTTTTAACGTACTTATTGATGTTCACGATCTCATCATTCCAACGCTTAATCTT
>JBJTNS010000091.1:0-5800 GCA_046074245.1 Chitinophagaceae bacterium
CAATAATTTAAAGATCAATTCAGAATTTTCCAAAGAGACCATCTTTGTATATCCATTACCAGCCAAACAGTCTATAAGTATATATTCGAACTTCGAAAATAGCAAGGCTGTCATTTATTCGATAAACGGAATGATCATCTGGGAAGGCATAGTTAAAGAAGGTGAGAATATTATCACAACAGAAAAATGGCCTTCTGGGATGTATATCCTGAGTACTCAGACTGAGAATGGCATTATAAATAAAAAAATCTTTAAAGAATAAACACCAATTTATCAACTAAATAGAGATTTTAACAAAATAAATCCTGAACCTGCTTCAGGATTTGTTTATTTTTGAAACATTACAACCTTATATGAGCAAATATTTTACTAACTGTATAAAACTAACACTACTGAGCTTTTTCCTTTTATTATTAACTCGTCCAGCAAATTCCCAAACCATCTCTGTTGAAGGTTTTGAGAATACAACTTTCTTGCCTAGTGGATGGTCTGCCGTAAGCACTTCCACAACTTTATGGAGCAGAAGAACAACTGGCACATTCCCAACTTGTATGCCTCAAGGTGGAATTGGCATGGTTCGTTTTTCTTCAAGACAACAAGTTGCAGGTACAAACCAGACAATTGCAACACCTGCAATTGATTATTCAGTGAGAGGTACTAACAATGCTTACATCAGTTTCTGGATTTTTAGAGATAATGGCTCTGTTAACGGAGACAGTATCTCACTATATATCAACAGCAGCAATAGTCTGACTGGTGCTGCACATTTTGGCTCTGTTGCCAGATATACCAAGATGTCAGTTCCAGACACTGTTGCTGCAAATGGCTGGGCTAAATACACCTTCAATGTCCCTTCTACTTATACTGGTGGCACCTATTATATTTTAATTAAAGGCATCAGTCAGAACGGCTTTAACATGTATCTGGATGAATTCGAATGGAATTCATTTCCAAATCTTTGCAATGGCAAGCCAAGTGCAGGTAGTATCACTGCCACACCAGCTGTCATTTGCAACAATGGCGGAAATGCCAACTTAATCTTAAGTGGGCAGACCACAGGAGTTGCAGGTATCAACTACCAATGGAAAAGCGCACCAAATATCAACGGACCATTTAATTTTGTCGGCACAAATAGTAGCACATTAAATACTGGAAACATTAACACTACTCAATATTACAAATGTGTTGTTACCTGCAATTATTCTGGTTTAGCAGATTCTACCAGCGTAGTTCCTGTCCTGGTAAAATCCAATCCTAATCCTATCGTTACTATCACGCCATCAAATGCCAGTTTCTGCTCCGGCAGTCAGGGTGCTAAACTGGTTGCCTCAGGTGCCAGCACTTATATATGGACCCCTGCAACTGGATTGAGTGGTAACAATACTGACACTGTATATGCTGCACCTTCTGCATCCACCACATATACAGTTAGAGGTACTGATACTGCAGGTTGTATTGCTCAAGCTACATCGAATGTAACTCTAAGACAATCGCCAGTAGTGGCAATCAACTCAGTAGACACTAATATGTGCTACAATGATTCAGTTCTTTTAACAGCACAAACCGGTGGCGGTGGCAATACCTACGCCTGGTTACCAGAAGGCAGACCAAATGCTAGTATTTTTGCTAAACCACTGACAACTACAACCTACACTGTAACGGTTACAAATGGCTTTGGATGTAAAGGTTATGCCAGCAAAACTATTAATGTTCTGCAAAAACCTAAAGCAAGGTTCGAGGTAAATATAGTCAACCGAACTTACTATTTTTATGATAGCAGTGTAAATGCTCAGAGTGTATATTACGACTTTGGGGATGGCAACTCCAGCACTAGCAGGAACCCAACTTACACTTATAGCTTCACCGGATCGAAAACAATCATGATGATTGCCTTCAACCCTCCTTGTGGCAATGATACTTTTTACAGAAGTTTTAATGTTTCAGGAATACAAAGCAGCATGGTAAAGAACTTTACCATTTATCCAAATCCTGCAAAAGACGAATTGAATATCTGTCTCAACCAATACAGTGATTTACCTGTAGAAATTTGCGATTTAAGTGGCAAAGTATTGATGCTGGCAAATTTTAACAACACAAAAACCGCGAATATTAATATTTCAGCTTTAAGCAGTGGCCTTTACTTTGTTAAACTGGGTACACAGACTACAATGTTTAGCAAACAATAAAATGATAAACAATTTTCAAAAATAGGCGCCTCTAAAGGGTGCCTTTTTTTTGAAACCAATTAATCACCTAAAATCAATTCAATATTCTATCTATAACTACACGTTTTGTTTCATTGATATATAACTTATTGTAAAGAGAAACATTTTCAAATAGGAGCAATAGATGTCCTAATCTAATACCTCTCAAACCATCCAAACTGCTCCTGAACAATATTGTCCATGTTCTTTTTTAGGAATTCGAGATAGGCCAATGCTAATGGTGAATGCTTCTTACCCTTTAACCAAATCAAACTCCAGGTAGTAACAATAGGCAATCCTTTCACTGGAACAATGTGAAGATCTTTACTTCTAAGTTCATTCCGTATGCCTATCAATGGCATAATCGAATACCCCAGTCCGGCTAAGAGTGCCTGCTTAACAGCTTCATTGGATGTTAGCTCCATTTTCTTTAACACAGTGATAGATTTCTTATTGAAAAAATCTTCCATCGCCTGACGCGTTCCCGAACCTTTCTCTCTAAAAATTAAAGGCATATCCTTAAATATTTTCAAAGTCTGTCCCATTGAATCCTTCTCCTGCTCCCCACTCCCAACTAAATAAAGTTTATTTTTAAGTAAATTGATTTTCTCGATGTTCAACGACTTCGGAAGTATTGACACCAAAGCAAAATCAACTTCATTGTTCTCCAGAGCTTCAACTACTTTGTTCTTATTTGTTACATCCATCAACAACTCAATGCCTGAATGCTCTTTCATAAAGTCTGCCAGAAAATATGGCATTACATACTTACCAGTTGAAACCACCGACAATTTTAATCGTCCGCTTAACTGCCCTTTAAAGGCCTGAGTTTTATAGTTGATGGCATACACTTCATTGATGATTTTTTCGGCAGCAACCGCTATCTCCCTGCCGAAATCTGTAATGTATATCCGCCTGCCTACCACCTCTGTTAAAGGAATCTCAAACTGATCCTGCAAATTTCTTAATTGAATTGATACCGCTGGCTGTGTTAAATGCAACTCCTCCGCCGCTTTCGTAACACTCATTGTTTCAACTATCTTAAGAAATATCTGTAACTGATTTAAAGTATAATTCATAAATTTATTTTATGTATTGTATTGCAAATATAAATATAAATCTATAATAAATTGATGCGATTTTTGCACCCCAGAATGAATTTTAATCTTTTATTAGAAAACCTCAGCAACCCCGCTCTTCTATTTTTCGTCCTCGGCATTATCGCAGTCCTCTTAAAAAGCGACCTCGAAATACCAGCCAATTCATCCAAATTCATCTCCTTATACCTCCTCTTTGCTATCGGCTTCAAAGGCGGTCAGGAACTTTCTCACGAACCCCTCAACGCACAAATATTCTGGGCGATGCTATTTGGAGTTGGTATCGCCATCATCATCCCTCTATACACTTTCTTTATCCTCAAAAGAAAACTGAATGTTTTCAATGCTGGTGCTATAGCCGCTGCGTATGGCTCTGTTTCTGCTGTCACTTTTGTTACCGCAGTTTCATATCTCGAAACCCAACAAATGCACCTTCACGGTCACATGGTTGCTATCATGGCTTTAATGGAATCTCCTGCCGTCATCATGGGCCTTTTACTAATATCCATTTTCAACAAAGATGAAGAAACCCAGATAAACAAAAGTAGTGCTATAAAACACTCATTTACCAATGGTAGTGTGCTTTTAATATTAGGAAGTTTAATCATTGGTTACCTTGCCAACGCTAAAGCCGCAGAGGGCATCAAGCCTTTTACCAATGATTTATTTAAAGGATTTCTGGCGATATTCTTATTAGATATGGGCATTACCAGCGGTCGTAAACTTAAAGATTTCATCTCTTTTGGATGGTTTCCTGCTTTGTTTGCTTTATTAATGCCTTTGATTAATGGTATTATCGTTGCCATTTTAAGCGCTTCAGTTACCGATGACGTTTCCAACCGCTTTATCTTTGCTGTACTCGCTGCCAGTGCCTCCTATATCGCTGTACCTGCTGCAATGAAAATTTCTGTACCTAGAGCCAATCCGGGCTTGTTTCTACCCATGGCCCTGGCGATTACTTTCCCCGTCAACATTACGATAGGAATGCCTTTATACTTATGGGTGGTCCAACTCTGATTACTATTTAATCTGAACAGTCATAGGATAGCCGTTCTGACCATCCTGACCCGGACTGCCGGAACTGCCCCTGTTGCCTCGCCTGCCCGTTATCAGAATATCCAGTAACCTGGCGTTGCTATCAGTACCTCCTTTTCCACCGTTACCTCCACTGCCTCCATTTCCCCCTCTTCCACCTTTATTGAAAAGAACAATTCTGTCGATATACTGATAAGCAGATGAATCGGTATACACTCTTAAATTGCCCCCTCTGCCTCCATGGCCGCCATAACCGCCGTCACCACCATTTCCACCATAGCCAGCACTGTATCTGTCTGTTGCATTATTTCCACTGCCGCCATCTCCTCCATCTCCTCCTTCACCTCCTTCACCACCGCTTAAATCGACAACTATATTGCCTCCGGATTTAAAATCGATGTAATAAACTTCTGTCAATAATCGCCCACTTTCTATCTCAACTTTTATAATTCCAGAAGGCAAGGTTTGTAATTTCATGACCACATCCTGACCATCATTTCCTCTGTAACCATTGCCACCTCCCTGACCGTTTTGTCCGTTTTGTGTACTACCTCTGCCCGAGTTACCAGAATTCCCCCTGTCCCCTTTATGACCCTTATTCCCGGCGCCATTAAAATTCACGGTGTAAACATATTGCGGCCACACGGTAATCTGACCACCAACATGGGGCAAGCCTTCTACGAAATAATCTATCAAAATTGAATCGTAATAATTGGTCCCGCTAAAAAATAACAGACCTTTTTCAACACCGAAATCAGCTGGGAAATACCGGTAATTGATGGTCTTTAGCAAATGTGGATGCGAGACACTGCTTACTGATTGTCCATTGTCAAAAAGAAACTGATAGTCGAGCGACATTGCCTTTGAAGGCGCTACTTTAACCTGCCGTTTCAATGCACTTACTGCTATTGTTCGGGGTACATGCAAACGCAGAGTATCGGTATATTTATCGCCATTTTTAAAGGCCCATATAACAATATCAGAACCCGATGTATACAATTCCGTTCGGTTAAACGTAAATGTGCCATCAGTAGCAATTTTACAGTTACTGCAGTAATAGTCAATTGCTCCATCTGACATCGTACCACCTGCAGATTCAGTCAGTTTTTTCTCGCCATTTCTCTTAGTAAACGAGGCACCAACCTGACCATAGTCTTTGGTCTGAAAGGACGAGTCTACTATCATTAAACGAAGCTGGGCGAAGTGATCTAAAGAAAACAGCCCCATGCATCCCAGAAGAAAAAGACGTTTTACAACACACATGCTGAAGTATTTTTCAAATTTTATGCCACAGCATGGAACACGAATTTTAAAATTTGTAGAATAAATTTAATTCTTCACCCTGACAGGGTGTTTTAAAATAAAATAATTAATTATCTCCATATAATCATATACCATGCAACCGCAGAGAGCTCTGGTATTTGACACTTCCTCCCATTGGGGGAGGCTTAAGTCTAAAATTTA
>JBJTNS010000092.1:0-3984 GCA_046074245.1 Chitinophagaceae bacterium
TAGGAGGATATTATGGATAAACAGATTTTAGAAGAAAAGGTCTATTACTACGAAACTGGAGTAAAGAACTTTCAGGAACTTATGGTTACAATTGATGAACTAGATGCTCTAGATCAACAGTCTTCTTGGCATGATTGGACAGCCTCCAATGATAAAGAGTTTATCTATGGATCAACAAAAACATTTGATATAAACCAAATTCGTAGTATGGAGGAGCCTTATAAGACAAAGATGGAGTTTGTATATAAGACAATTATGGACTCTTTTTACGAGGTATCAAAAGACTATGCAGAATCTATTGGTGATACAGATGAGCCAAGATTATTCCCAACATTCAACATCAAAAAATATAAAGAGGGAACATCTATGGGCGCCCACTTTGATCAGTTAGATGGAGATCAAACACTTAGATACTCTTTAGTCATGTATCTGAATGATGATTTTGAAGGTGGAGAGATTTCTTTTACTATGTCAGACTATTCTGGAATTCTTAATAAGCAAACTCCTCATCCAGATTATGATCATCCAGAAAATGCAAAACTTATGGACTTTTCTATTAAGCCAAAAGCGGGAAGTATTATTATATTCCCATCATCCGCTCCATATCACCATACGGCTCACTTAGTTAAAAGCAAGTTTAAGTACATGGTTCCAGGTCACTGGATTCATAATAATATGGACTTCTACCGTCACTCTGGCAATTAACCGTGAAGACCGCTATTGTAACGGGTGCCAGCAAAGGTGTTGGCTATGCTACAGTCAAACTGCTCTCTGAGAGTGGTTATAAAGTTATAGCAGTTTCAAGAAATCTGGAAAAGGTCTCAAAACTAGTTTCAGATAATGTAGAAGTTTACAAGATGGATATAACTAATCCTGTAGAAATTAAGCAGTTTTATGAAAAGTATAAGGATATAACTCTAGACCTTTTAGTAAACAATGCAGGTGGTGGTTCTGGACCAACAAGAATTATTGAAGAAACAATGGATAATTTTAAAAGGGCGTATGAAATTAATGTTTCTGGCCCAATGTATTTATCTCAACTTTTTGTTCCAGCAATGCAAAGATCCAGTTCCCCAACAATTATATTTATTAGTTCTTTAGGTGGAAAATATGCGTATCGTGGTGGCGGTAATTATACAAATGCCAAAAGAGGACAAATGGCGTTAGTTGACACTATGAGGCTAGAGTTCCCCGATTATGGAATTAAGGTAACAGAAATCTGTCCAGGCACAATAGATACTCAAGAAGAGAAAAGAGATGCTGCCTTATCAGCAGAAGATATGGCTGAATCAATAAGGTGGGTTGCAAGTTTACCAAGCCATATGAATATTAATCATATAGAATTAAACCATATTCTTAGTGGTAAATAAGTTTTTAAATAATTATCAACTGTAACTTTAGGGAGAGTTTTGCTTTTTAGAAAACTCTGCTATAATTAACTCTATTCCGTTTTAGAAAGGACGAAACACATGTCAGATTTTTTTAGTTTTAGGTTAGCAGATGAGTTTGTAGATAAATTTACTACCGCACCAAATCCATTTGGATTTAAGGATGCAGCAGAAAATTCTCTTGGAGAAATCACCTTTATTCGTACATACTCTCGTGTTAAGGAGGATGGAACTAAAGAACGCTGGCATGAGGTTTGCCGTCGAGTAATCGAGGGTATGTACTCAGTACAGAAAAACCACGCTAAGGAAAATCGTCTTCCATGGAATGACTATAAGGCTCAAAAGTCTGCACAAGAGGCATTCCAAAGAATGTTTGAATTAAAGTGGACACCACCAGGTCGAGGCATGTGGACATTTGGAACTGCAATGACCATGGAAAAGCGTAACTCAGCAGCACTTCAAAACTGCGCAATGGTTTCAACAAAGGATCTTGATAAGAATGATCCAGGAGCACTTTTTGCTTGGGTAATGGATGCTCTTATGCTTGGTATTGGTGTCGGCTTTGATACAGTAGGACAGGATAAGGGATTTCAAATCTATGCCCCTACTGAACCAGCAGCGATTTACGATATTCCAGACACCCGTGAAGGTTGGGTGGAATCGGTTCGTCTTTTACTAAACTCCTACCTTCGTCCAAACCAATCTATTCAACAATTTAACTATGACCTTATCCGTCCTCTAGGAGCACCAATTAAGGGCTTCGGAGGGGTCGCCAGCGGTCCAGCACCACTTATTCAATTACATACACAGATCGACAAGGTAATTGGCGGTAGAACAGGAGAAACACTAGATAGCCGTGCTATTACGGATATTATTAATCTAATTGGTACATGTGTTGTTTCTGGAAATGTTCGTCGTTCTGCAACCCTTGCTTTAGGTGCAGCAGGAGATGAAGATTTTATTAATCTTAAAAATGCTGAGGTGTTCCCAGATCGTAACTCATTTGATCCAGAAAATCCAGGATGGGCCTGGATGTCAAATAACTCAATTTCTGCAACAGTTGGAATGGACTATGAAAAGTACACCGATCTGATTGTTAATAACGGAGAGCCAGGTTTTATTTGGCTTGATGTTGCTCGTAATTATGGTCGTCTAGCAGATCCTGCAGATGGAAAAGATTACCGTGTTATGGGCTTCAATCCTTGTGCAGAGCAGCCATTGGAGTCGTATGAACTTTGTACTCTCGTAGAGGTTCACTTGAATCGACATGAATCCAAGGAAGACTTTCTCAAGACATTGAAGTTTGCTTATCTTTATGGTAAGACTGTTACATTGCTTCCAACACACTGGCAGCAGACAAACGGTATTATGCAAAGAAACCGTCGTATTGGAACATCCTTAACTGGTATTGCATCCTTCGCTGACCAAAAGGGTTTACCTGTTGTTCGTGAATGGATGGACGAAGGATATAATACAATTCGTAAATATGATCGTCAGTATTCTGAATGGCTATGTGTTCGTGAATCAATTCGTGTAACAACAGTTAAACCATCAGGCTCTGTATCAATTCTTTCTGGTGCAACACCTGGAGTTCACTGGGGACCTGGAGGAAACTTTTTCCTTCGTGCAATTCGTTTTGGCGAAACTGATCCAATGCTTCATTTATTTAAAGCAGCGGGATACAAGATTGAAAAAGACCTTGTATCAGCAAATACTCAAGTAGTATATTTCCCAGTAAAATCAGGTCATCCAAGATCCGAAAAGGATGTTACTCTATTTGAAAAGATTGCACTTGCAGCAACTGCTCAAAAGTATTGGTCAGATAATGGTGTTTCCGTAACACTGTCATTTGATAAGGAAACAGAAGCGAAGCATGTTGCCCCAGCCCTTCATATGTATGAGGGACAGTTAAAAGCAGTGTCGTTCCTTCCAATGGGAAATACCGTTTATCCACAACAACCATACACACAGATCACAGAAGAAGAATATGAATCATACGTGGGCGTATTAAAGCATATCGACTTTTCTGCTATTTATGACGGTAACGATAATCTAGAAGCACAGGGTGAAGCCTATTGCACAACAGATTATTGCGAAATTAAGGTAGAAACTAAAAAGTAGTTGTATGGTAAAATAGACTTATAATGTCTACTGCGTCAAACCTATATGCTGAGAAGGTGTTTTCAGAACACCCCTTAGCATTGTGGGCTTTAGATGATAAAGCAGATTACATTTCTCTTATTAGTGAAGAGCAAAGGCGTTTTGCAAACTGGCAAGTAACTGGTGCAAATATTTCTCAGGCTGTTTCAGAACAAAGTCCATTTAAAAATAGTGTCACTAACAGAGTTACAGCAGGTATCAGCGATACTGGGTTTAAGCAAATCACTTGTATCAGTAATGACCTTGTAAATTTTTCAGAACTTAGCAGTTCTTTGAAAACATTTTCTGTTGGTGCATACCTGTATTCTTTTACTGCTGCTATATCTAGTTTTGAGATAGGGTATGAGTACAATGATCCATCAACTGGAAATGTTGTTCAAGATTTAAAATATTTTGAAACTCCAATTAACAATAACTGGGTATTTTTATCAGAAAC
>JBJTNS010000093.1:0-5072 GCA_046074245.1 Chitinophagaceae bacterium
TCAGAATGGATATCCAATACCAAAATTTAAAATAGAGTACTTCGTAAAGTATTTATTTCTGGCGAATTCTTTAATCACCCAGGTCTGACCGATGGGTTTTTCAGGATTGTGAATCTGCATACCCCAGTCGAGGCGGAATAAGAAGAACTGAAAGTCGAAACGCATGCCTACACCAGTATTGGCGGCTATTTCGCTGGCAAAGGTTTTGAATTTGAATAACTTCAGAGGGTCTACGGTGTTTTCTCCCGGAATCACCCACACATTGCCCGCATCAAAAAAGACGGCACCTTCCAGTTTTTTATTGACAATGTCAAATCTGTATTCTGCATTGGCCTGGATAATCAAATCGCCTGCTCTGTCAATCCTGAAGTTTTTAGAACTTTCGAAGTAGGCTCCCGGTCCGATGGTTCTCGGTCGCCATGCCCTCAAACTATTCGCCCCACCAATGAAAAAGAGTTTGTCAAATGGTGTCACTTTTTGATTGCCATATGGCACTGCTGCACCAATATTGACACGGATTGCTGTTGAATTATTTTCGTCTATTACGGTGCTGCATCTGGCATCTATTTCTGATTTGGCGTAGTTGTAGTAATCGACATTTAGAAGTTTGTAGGATGTGTCTGGATTATGAACATTATCCATCAGTAAGCGAATGCCTCTATGGATATTCCCTCCAAATTCAATAACGTTGGTGCGTACAAAAAAAGTGGTCTTTCTCTGGGAGGTGTTTTTGTCTGAATAAAGGAAATTAAGTCCTGTAGCGGTTATTAAGTTATTGGCGAATAATCGCTGGATAAATGCACTATCAGCACGGTTGTCCAGTCCAATTTTTAAAGTATTTTTACTAAATGACATTTCAAACAGGTTGAAAAACCAGATAGTGCGACGAGTCTGAATCTGATATTGATAGGTAAGAGGTAAGATCCTTCTGATGTAATCGGGATTGTATTCGTAGAGAAATGACAGATTTAAATTGGTTTTAATAGATTTTACCCTGGGTTTAAAATAGCGCCATTGCTCGGTAAACGACAATAAGGTAGATTTAGGAATACTTAAGCGCAAGTTTAAACTCTGCTGTACTGCCGGATTAAAGTATTTGAGGGTATTGCTGTTGGTGTCTCTGAATAACTGCGATTCAAGTCGCGTGTTGGCACTGATTTCAAATACTTCGGCATTCTTGAAAAGATTGCGGTGTGTCCATATCAAACTGTTAGCAACACCATACGAGTTCCCCAGGTTAATGTTCTGGATACGGTTAAGCTGAGAGATGATGCCCTGAGGTTCTATAGTAAACGATTGCCTGTAATTGGTTTTTAAAGTAATTACAGCGTCCAGTCCCTCTGCCGAGTCTTTGGCTGATTGGAAATAACTGATATCTATAAATTTGAATATGGGTAGTTCACTAATTTTGGCGTAGGTTTTTTCAACTTCCTCTAAACGGTAAAAATCGCCTTCTTTTATGGTGATATTTTTTGCCAGAACAGTTGGTTTCATTGGGAATCCGTTGAAATAGAAATTGATGTTCTGATACCTGATAGGCGGAGCGATTACATGCGTTTCAGAGTCGTTTTCATAGATGACATTTACAGTCCGGATAAATTTCCTGATAAACCTTTCGTTGTCAGATTTATTAGCAACAGACATGCTAATATTAACGGTATGATTGGAAATAACGGTGTCAAGTTCGAAGTCGAAGTAGTCTTTTGTGAAATCGAAATAACCATTGTTTTTAAGAATATTGGTTAAGCGTGTCCGCTCTTTTGCAATCAGATCAACATCTATAACCTGTCCTCTTATCAGCAATGAACCTTTTAGATTCTCATTTAAGAAACGGTCAATTTCTGCATCGTCTGCAGAGAGTGTGATGTTGTTAATCGTATAGGGCGCAGATGGAATAATATAATAGGTTACAGTTGCCTTCTTCTTTGTGTAAGCAACAGAATGGGTGATATCGCAATTAAAGTAGCCTTTAGAAAACAGGTAGTTTCTAAGGTTTTGTTCAGACTTTTCAATTTCTAGCGTATCAATAAAAACAGGCGCTTCGCCACGGTTTCTCAGGAAAGTTCTGAATTTGTTGCTGTCACTTCTTTCTGGGTGGCGTTTGCTGGAGCCGAGATTGTATAGACCGAGATGAAAGCGACCAAGAAACAAGATACGGCGGTTAGGTTTATGTTTGATGTATAAAGCTTTATCATCGTCAATTTTTCCAAGTAGTTTATTGAAAATGGTATTGCCTGAATCGGTAGTTTTGAGTTTGTTTTTTACTAATAAGTGTTTACCTTCGGGGACTAATTTAGTTGGCCTGCAGGCGCCCATGCCAAGCAATACCAACACAACCAATACACGTAAAACATGATTAGTAAAGCCTCTGTTCGATATATTAAAAGTCTTCAGGATAAGAAACAAAGACAAAAATATAGCCAATTTATCGTAGAGGGTGAAAAAAGTATTACCGAATTGTTGAAAAGCCGTTTTAATGTTGTCTCAATTTACGCATTAAGGGAGTGGCTCGACTCAGTAAACATAGATTTTAAAAGGGCAAAAGTGGAAGAGGTGAGCTATGATGAACTCAGGCAAATATCTTCTCATCAATCGCCACAGAAAGTTCTGGCCCTTGTCGATATTCCAGAAGCCTTGCCCTTGAGCAGCACTGATAATTACATATTAGCTCTGGATGAAATTCAGGATCCAGGTAATCTCGGAACCATCATACGTATAGCCGACTGGTATGGCATTAAACATATAGTGTGTTCTAAAGGCTGCACGGATGTCTATAACCCTAAATGTATCAATTCTACTATGGGTTCTTTTATAAGAGTAAATGTATTAGTGGCAGATATTGTCTCTGTGGCAAAATCACTGGATTTACCTCTGATGGTAGCAGTTCTCAATGGTCAGAATGTCCATAGTCAGAATCTGCCTAAGCGTGGTATGCTGGTAATTGGAAATGAGGGTCACGGTATCAGCTCTGGTATTATTGAAGCCGCTAAAGAGCATCTTACTATTCCAAGATTTGGTGGTGCTGAATCGCTTAATGCCGCTGTTAGTACAGCTATATTACTGGATAATCTGATCCGTTAAACTAGCCTGGTACTGCGGGCACTTCTATTTTTAAATCTCCAGTGCCTTTCAGGAAACTTAAGTGCAGATAAATAATCTGTGAAGTTTTGTTCATATCAGGCTCACTACCCTGGTCGTCGACATGCAGAATACTTTGAAGCGCCTTAAAAAGGTCATTTATTTTGGGTGTTTCAACTTCAAGGCACAGATTCATGTCCAGATCTGAAAACTGTTTAAAATCGCTGATAAATCCGTAATGGGCCACGCAAGTTTCAATTTCCTGAATCACCTGAAATCGGTCTTTGACTGTAGAAGCTTTCCAGAAAAGATTGCGTTCGCTATGCGACACGAGAAAATCTTTGTTCATTGTTTTATGGCTGAATGACTAATGCTTCCAATACAGATTTTGAGATACACCATGCGCATCCCAAATTTCGGTCCCTCTGTTACACTGCCGCCTGTATACGTCCAGCTCGAATTCTTGAATCCGTACATATAGCCAATTTTAAGGCCTATGGCTTGACTAAAGGATTGTTTTTTTATAACACCTTCGGTTGCTGAGTAGTTTAATAAACGATAAATATTCATGGATAAGTCTGTTACCACACCGGCATTGCTGATGTGCAGACTTCTGCGGGAATTACTAACCATTTCAGACTGGTAGGCTTGTATTTTCTGATCTATTCCAATGCCATAAGCACTGAATCCGGCACTGGCCATAGGGAAACACAGCCATTGCTTTTTAGAACTTAACTGATAGGCCCAGTTAAAGGTAATAGTGCCACCAGACAAGGTGTAATCAAATGTATCGTTTTTAATTTTATCGCCTTTAGCGATACCGGCACCAAGTCCAATCATACATTTATCAAATCTGGCGAAGCCCTCTGCACCGAATAAAAACTGATCTTTTTTAAAATTGCGGACATTGGCAGGCGTATAGAGATTGAAAGCCTGGGTGTTTAGATGACTGATGCCAGTGTTGATGCCAATTCCCATTTGCGATACCTTCCAGGGTAGCTTATCAGAGCCCATAGAACTTGTGGCAAACATTAAAGAGGCGATTAGAAGGCAGAGTCTCATACTGAATTGATGCAAAAATACTACAGATGAGAAGCTGCTTCACTGATGGTGGTTAGTGTAAAAGTATGACCATGGTCAATAAAAAAGCCCTCTGACATCTCAGAGGGCTTTTTTAATATTGTTTGAAAAGGAGATTACTTAGCGTCTTTGCAGCAGCCTTTACCTTTCATTTCACATTTAGATGGATCAGAAGCGCAAGCTTTACCCGTGTTTTCACCTTTGCAGCAGGCTTTACCTTCCATTTTGCATTTAGCAGCGTCAGCAGCTTTGTCTTTGCAGCAGGCTTTAGCAGGACCTTCGTGGCAGTTTGCATCACTGTGCTTAGCTGCGCAGGTTTCACCACAGTTTTTCATGCACTCATCTTTAGAGGGGCATTTTTTACCGCAGCTTTCCATGCACTGACCAACGAATTCACCTTTGTCGTTATACATGCTCATGCAATGAGCTCTTTCAGCTGAATCGCAACCATTAGCAGTGCACATTGAATCACACTGAGCTTTAGTCATAGTAGCGCAAACAGACATATCGCATTTGCTGCCACCCATATCGTGACCAGCGCATTCGCCATGCATTTCCATTTTATCTTTTTTGCAGCAGTCGCCTTCAGCAGAACCATGACCGCCATTAGCGATGTGTGGAGCGATTACTAAAGAAACGATACTCATTAATTTGATCAGGATGTTCATAGACGGACCAGAAGTGTCTTTGAAAGGATCACCAACAGTATCACCAGTTACTGAAGCCTTATGTGGCTCAGATTTCTTGTAATACGTTTCACCGTTTATCTCCACGCCTTTCTCGAATGATTTTTTAGCATTATCCCATGCACCAACGGCATTTGATTGGAACATTCCCATCAATACACCACTCACAGTTGCTCCTGCAAGAAAACCACCTAAAGCTTCCGGACCAAAAGCAAATCCAATGATTAA
>JBJTNS010000094.1:0-3082 GCA_046074245.1 Chitinophagaceae bacterium
TAAAAATCACTGTAACGCGATTCTACTTTAGCAGTCTGTGGATCCCATGGATTGCGTTCGAACAAACTGTAGCGGTTGTACCCTTTATTAGTTTGAAAAGTAAATGGCGACATTGCATACCAGTTAATACCTCCTGTTCTAACAGTGAAATTTCCTAAGGCAGTGGTAAAGCTGCCATACAGACTGATGCCCAGATTAAGACCTTTAACATTTTCAACCTGCCCGGCACCAGTCAATGGTGTCCACATAAACAAGTCGGTGCCAAAAAAAGTATTACTACCCGCATAGCCTTTAAGGTTAAGCATCAGCTGAGGAATCTGACTATCATCACCAACAAAGAGATTGGTTTTATTGGCTTCGAGGTGAGAATATACAGTTTGCATCTGGCGATAATTCGCGATGAAACGGTAGTAACCACTGATATCTAAGTTATCTAAAAAATCGGCAGGCTTATTAAATGATGGATTGAGTTGCTGACGACGGGCATTTGGATTTACAGAAACTTCTGCCGTTTTTGTTTCAGGTAAATTCATGCTTGGTCCTACCGAAAACACCTCATTCGAAATCGAATGGGCACGCATCGTATCTTTTTCCTGAGCATTGACAGAGCTGGTAACTGACAGCAGTATAAAAGCGGATAAATAGTTTTTTATTGTCATACTGTTTAGTTATCAAATGAAGACATATCGACGGTTTTAAGTTGTATCATTCTGGAAGGTTTATCACCAGGCAAACGTGGTGTTACTTTAAACGGCACATTGGCATAAGCCACCTTGTTATTATGCATCACGGTGACAAACAGGCGGTAATACCCTTCGCGATCCGGAGCTCTGAAAGAGATCACTGGTTTATTAGATTTCCCTTTAATCAGACCACCAACTTCAGTCGCTGCTTCTTCGACATCACCACCAGATTTTTTATCGGTGCTTTCTTCCATGACACGCCATAGATAGGCAACAGTAGAATTGCTGAGAGAATCTGGAAGCATGACATTAACGCTGGCTTGATAAAAATCGCCTGCTGTAATACTTGCACTCTGAAAAGCATTTTTTCCATCTACCAGACACTGACGAATGGAAGGAGCTGGATGAACAGGCGCTTTACCTGTAAAGGCCAGCTGAAGAGCGTCTATGGGTTCTGTAGGAAGATTATCTTTGGAGAACAGACCGTACCAGGTTTCGGTATATTCTTGTTTAGCGCCCCATAGAAAGGCGTATGAGCCAATACAGTGACTGGAATTTGGTTTGATATATTTTGTAAAACGTTCGGCGTACGACTGAGATTTCTCGGTACTGCTTTGTTCGATAGAAACACCCCAGTTCGTTTGCGGTGATTCCCAGTGACCGTTTGGTCCCCACTCAGTAATCATATACGGACCATTCCAGCCGTACTTACCAATTTTTGAAGGCACATTGCCGATATCGCCATAGGTATTGACACAGTATACATCAATGTCCGGGCAACGGGCACTGATTAACTGAACCTCCATTGAATCCAATCCAGCGGTTACTGTGGAAGTTGGATGCATTGGGTCGGTTTCATGAATGTATTTAGCGATGTCCTGCACAGCGTACCAGACATTGGTATTAGAATAGTTGAGATCGAGTTCGTTGCCGATACCCCATAATAAAATGGCAGGGTGATTTTTGTAGCGATCCACTACTGTTTTGAAATACTCTAACTGAGCTTTTACTTTTTCTTTATTGTCGTAGTCGAAACCATGCCTCTCGTGCTGAAGCCACATACCGAGCATCACTGTTAAACCGCGTTTATGCGCTTCATCCAGTATAGCCTGTGCATTTTCGACACCCCAGGTACGAAGAGAATTGGCCCCTATCTCGACCATCTTATCAAAATTAACTTCGCCACCCAGACCTTTTACGTAGTAGGGCTGACCGTTTCTGATAAAGGTATAACCAGTATCTGTTTTTACCACTTTAGTTTGTGAGATTAAACTAAAGGACAAGGTAAGACAATATAGAAGTAGTGTTTTTTTCATATTTGATTGGGCTTTCTAAAAAGAACATGTGATCTCAGAGCGAGACCACATGTCTTAAATGATTCAAAATAAAAGTAAGCAATAGAAAACCCTGATTGCTTACTTTTATTTATTAGTTAACTGCTACTTTAGAAGCAGTAGTCTGACCGTTTGAAGAAACTAATACAGTGTAGATACCTTTTGCAAAAGCAGAAGCATCAACTGATACACCGTTAGTACCAGGAGCAGCAGTGTAAACAGACTGACCTAAAGCATTAACAACAGTGATGTTTTCGATAACATTAGCAGAAGTTACTGTGAAAACTGAATTAGCTGGGTTAGGATAAACAGATACTTTAGAAGCTTCGATGCTGTTTACAGAAGTGTTAGCAGCTTTGCTGAAGTATACGTTATCGATGTAAGCGATGGTAGTACCGGTAGGAACACCAACGAAGATATACTGAGCCATGTGAGCTCTGGTGGTTAAACCAGTGAAATCTGTTAAAGCAATTTTGTAAGTATTCCAGGTTTCCTGAGTTGGAGTGAATGACAATTCGTGTTCTTTATCGTCGCCACCAGCATAAGCCGCATCAGCACCGAAATCTACTAATTTAATTTTGAAAGTAGTTGCGTTTGGAGTCCATACATCGATATTGAAGAATTCCATAGTAGTAGCGTCGATAAGGTTTGCACCTACAGTTTCAACACCTACGAAATCTAAACCAGAGTATTTTTTTACATCGTTACCAGCAACTTGCACATCAGTAAGAGTAGCAGCAGACCAAGGTGTTCTCCAGGTATCAACTGTTTTGTTGGTGTAAGCATTGCTGAATAAAGAGATCACATTTGCTTCTAAAGCTGTTGGAGTAGCCGCAGCAACAGTTGGCTCTTTTGGAGCACTGGTAGTAGCCGAGAAAGTGATGTTATCAAAATAGCAAACGTTGTCAGTAGTTCTTGCCTGGAAGTCAGGGAAGATGATGATCTGATCATTAGTTTCAGAAATCTTACTAGAGAAGTCGAATGTTAATTCTTCCCACTCGTTGATTTTGGTGTTGGCCACTTTAATTTCGCCGGTAGAACCATCTGCAGAAGTTGCGAATTTGA
>JBJTNS010000095.1:0-3788 GCA_046074245.1 Chitinophagaceae bacterium
CGAACAATTTTAAAGTCGACCCCATCTTCGGTTTCGTGCACACCACTGCCGATGGTTTTGCCTTTGGAGGAAGGCGCGATGACAGAAAGTTCGATGTCTGGGTGGGCATTGATTCTGTTCATCACTTTATTAAAGTAATGCGGCAGACCTCCAAAGACAAAGACAACTTTCACAGAGGCAAAGTTAATAAAAAAGGCCAAGAGACAAAGAACATGAGGGGTTTTAAAATTATCCCTTAAGTTTTGGCGTATTCAATTATATTTGCAATTCTACAAAAATGGGATACTGGAAAGACAAATTACCATCCTGGCTGTTTGATGTTTTGGAGAACAGCAGAAAAAACTGGCTGGGGAAACCAAAGCTGACCTATTCGGGCGAGGGTGAAGACCTTATTATAGAGAAGTGCATGAAGCACCTAAAAAAAGGCCTGTATGTGGACGTTGGCTGTTACCATCCCAAAGTAGGATCTAACACGTACCGAATTTTTAAGAAAGGCTGGTCGGGCATCAATATTGATCCCAATCCTCAGACCATACGTTTATTTAAGCAATACCGACCTAAGGACATCAATCTAAACATTGGTATTTCAGAAACCGGAGAGACCCTTACCTATTACGAATTTGAAGAGAGTGCAGTGAGTACCTTTTCAGAAGAGTTTTACAAAATGCGTATCGAACAAGGATCTAAATATGTGGGAAGTAAATCTATTCCTACAAAAACCCTTGCAGAGGTATTCGACCAGCATGTAAAAGGCAGACATATAGATGTGCTTGACGTAGACACCGAAGGCATCGACGTGCAGGTATTGAAATCTAACAACTGGGAGAAATACAAACCCAGCATGATACTGGTAGAAGACCAGGATGAAACAGTTGACAATCCGGCACAGCTGGAAACCTATAAACTATTACACCCAATGGGCTATCAGCTAATTGCCAAAACCATGTCTACCGCTATTTATCTATTAAAGAAATGATTCAGTTTTTAAAGCAGATTAAGCAGAAGCTGGAGATTCAGTTATTCCCTAAAGCTTATAAGTCGAAGTTTTTCCATACAATTAATACACTAAACTGGAAGAATATTCAATCGAAAAACATAGAAAACGAATTACTTCTTTTACAGTATTTTCTTAAAAATGATGATCAGTTTATTGATGTTGGCGCCAATCTGGGTCAGTATCTTTTTGTAGCTGAACGACTCATACCTGCGAATCAGATTTTTGGTTTTGAGCCACATCCAAATCTGGCAGAACGCTTAAGGAAATTATTCCCGGAGGTACATATTTCTCAGGACGCCCTTAGCAACAGCAGTGGCAAAACTCAGTTTAAAATTCCGTTTTTCGACAACAGAGAAATCCATACCAGAGGGACTTTAAAGACTGAACACCGCGAGACCGGCGAGACAAAAAGTAAACTCATAGATGTAAACATCAGCACACTGAATGATTATGCCTCCAATCATCAAATCAATAATATCGCATTGATAAAAATAGATGTTGAGGGAGCAGAATTTGATGTGGTATCAGGGGCTTCAGAAATCATCAAATCACAACAACCTGTATTAATTATTGAAATAGAGCAGCGCCATCACAAGAGCAACATTGCTGATTTCATTCGCCAAACTGAACAGGAATTCGGATACACCTGTTACTATTTCAGTGCCAGAGAGCAACAGTTTAAGAGTGATATTCTAAGCAGAGATATTACAGAATTACAGTCTGCCGACCATCATGGTAAGAGTCGCGATTTCATCAACAATTTCATTTTTGTTCCCAAAACTGGTAAGCACGCTAAAGATATAGCAACTATTAATGCTAATATCGTCAAGTAAACTGACTATTTATTAAGCTCTGCTTCGAGCAATATGGCAATCATGCCCTTCAGATCAACGCTGTTATTCCAGCCAGTTGTTTGTCGGAGTTTAGTGCTATCACCTTTCAGAATTGTCACAGAGCGTTTAAGGATAATGCCTTTGTTTTCCCTGACAAATTCCCTCCATTCCAGTCCTAATTGCTTAAACACCTCTTCAACAAAATCCTGCACAGTATAAAGATGTCCACTGGAAACAATATAATTACCAGGCTTAGCAGAATTTATCATCAGATGAGCGGCCAGCATATAGTCGGGCGCATACCCCCAGTCGATGCAGGCACTCAGATCTCCAAGCACTAGTTCTGTAGCTTCCTTTTTATAAATGCTAACTGCAGTTTCAACAATCTTTTTAGAAACAAATTTTGATAGTCTGCGTGGTGATTCGTGGTTATACAATATACCACAGGACACATCAAGACCTTTTTGACGGTACAAATCAGAGAAGTGCATCCCCAGCACTTTACTGACCCCATAAATGGAAACCGGGCAAACAGGTGTTTCTTCATTCTGACTCTGAGAGCTGGTTCCACCAAAAATATGGGAGGAAGAGGCATAGAAGACCTTGCAGGAAGGTGCATATTTCATCAGAGAATTTAAGACATTCAGATAGGCGTTAGCATTAACATCCATAGTCTGTTTGTAAAAACTCAGGTCGTCGAAACTCTGCTCTACCGACGACTGGTGAACAGCTGCCAGGTAGTACAATTCGTCGGGTTGAACAGACTCAATAATGGATTCTGTGTAAGTAAGATCCATTAGACTTCCCAGCACTATCCCGTTACCATTGGTGGTATAAACAGCTGAAGAGGATAAGCCATATACAAGATAATTTCTGTTTTCCAGAACTTGTGTCAGGTAAAAGCCATCCTGACCGGTATGACCGATAATCAGTGCTTTTTTAGTCACTTATTTAGAAATTATATCAATCTGAGGCAATGGGAAAATCAGTTTACCACCATTGTTCAGGAACTCCTGTTCTCTTTCGATAATACCATCTCTGAAGTGCCATGGCAATACAAAGAAGTAATCAGGATTTTCGGCTCTTGCTTCTTTCTCAGAGATAATCGGGATAAGGGTACTTGGTGTAAAAGAACCAAATTTATCCGGATTTACCTCAGCAATGCAAGGCATGTCATTGGTAGTAATATTGCAATACTGTAACAACACATTGCCTTTTGTAGATGCACCGTAACCAAAGATCTTTTTACCTTGAGCTTTAAGATCTGCCAGTAAATTCATCAGTTCAGTTCTATGCTTGCTAACGTTATCAGAGAATGTTTTGTAGATATCTAAGCCCTGGTATCCAAGGTCATTTTCGTGTTTGATAGCAGCTTCAATCTTTTCGCTTGCAACCGGAATATCAGATCCTTTTTTAGCAGCGGTGATGCGGAAGCTACCACCGTTTACATTATTGAAATTGATATCGGCAATTTTGAAACCAATTTTATCAAAGATCCATTGAATCTGCTGAATAGCGTAATATTCCAGGTGCTCGTGGCAAATGGTATCATATGATGTAGTATCCACCATGTAAGGCAGGTAACTTTGTTCAAAAACCCAGATACCATTATCATCTAAAGAATCGTAGATATCCTGCACAAATTTCAATGGCGCTTCCAGGTCGTAGAACATTGCGATAGACGTGATGACTTTCGCTTTTCTGTCAAAGATTTTATTATAGGTTTCAGCGCTAAAGAAATCTGCCGTATTGTTAATATGAGCAGGATAGTATTTTTTGAATTTATCAGAAGTAGGATCTATCACCATCAGGTTAAGACCTTTGTCGGCAGGATAAGCTTGCAATAAGGTAGAGTCGTTACCACCGATATCGATGATGATATCGCCTTCGGCCAATGGCATTAACTGGCAGATACCGGCAACAATTCCCTGCAGATGCTTCACCATGGATTGGTTGAG
>JBJTNS010000096.1:0-8470 GCA_046074245.1 Chitinophagaceae bacterium
ATAAGGCAATATAAAGGTCGCTTTCTCGCCTTCCCTCATTTTAATCAGCATTTCGTACATGCCGATTGGTTTAAACTGATCTCGGGCAACTCTAACTGTCTGAGGCTTGCCCTGCGTGTATGTATTGTAAAATTCAGTCCCATCCATTAGCTTTCCTATAAAATGAAACTGAACAACTTTTCCGTCTACAATTTTGGTGGCTGTGTCTGGCATGGTCTTGTAAAACTGCGAACGCAAACCGGTTAATGTATCTATATTAACAACCAGACTATTCTTTTTAACGTATTTATTGATATTCTCTATCTCGTCGTTCCAGCGTTTAATCTTTTCAGTATTGATCAAACTGTCTACCTGAAATTTGGTGAGCTTGCGATCCATTTTAATCACAAACTTCAAATCCGATCCTGGTTTAATATAGGAAGGTAGCTCGGCATCCATTCTTGTTTTCAGATAGAATGAATCTGCACTGATTAAAAACTGAGCGCTGTCTCCCTCCGACATAATGCTCAGGGCTTCCATAATATCTCCTCCGGCATGCGTCGGTTTTGTGAGGAGGATTCTGTCGGGAGTCTGCCCGAAAATAGAGAGCACCGTTGAGTCTTCAGAATTAGTGATGCTGTAATAACACTGCAGATAATTGCCTTCTACCGGCAGATTTTTCTTATCACTCCTGTGAAGGAACTTATATCTTAGTCCCGATTCAGTTTTAGAATAATTGTTACAACCCACTGTGAGCAAGCTTAAAACCAGCAGGTATAAAAATGATTGTTTAGTTACCATTGAGTTGTGCTTTATAAATTAACAATGTCTTTTTAAATTTCTCTACTGTCTCTTCCAGATTTAAATCGCTGCTTCCGCCAGCTGCATAAAAATGCCCGCCACCATTGAAGTGCTGCATGGCAAATTGATTCGCCGCAAAGTTGCCCTTGCTTCTGAAACTCATCTTCACAATCTTATTCCGGTCGATGATCAGTACAGCAAATTTAATACCTTCTATACTTAAACCATAATTAACCAGTCCCTCTGTATCTCCTGTAATCACATTATAAGCTTTTAATTCTTCGCCGGTAATCGTTATTAAAGCGGTGTTATACTCTCTCAAGACTTCCATTTTCTGTGAAATGGCATAGCCAATAAAGCGAACGCGACTCTCAGTGAAACTATCAAAAACAGAATCAAAAATCTGAACGTGATTAATGCCTTTGTCCATCAGCGTTGCTGCAATGCGCATGGTTTCGCTGCCGGTATTACTGAATCTGAAAGAACCTGTATCTGTTACAATGCCGGTATAAAGACAGGCTGCTACATGCTTGTCTATCCTGCTATCCATACCGTTGGCATGTATAAAGCGGTAAACCAGTTCGCAGGTGCTGCTGGCCATATCATCCCAGAAGGTGTAATCTTCGAAACCCTGTGGAAACTGGTGGTGATCGATTAAAACTTTCTTGGCTTTAGACCTAGCCACCACATCACCAAATTCGTTAATTCTGGACAGATGATTGAAGTCGAGACAAAATATAAAGTCTGCCTGAAGCGCCAGCTGAGTTGCAAGCTCTGTCTCGTGCTCGTAAATCACCGTAGATTCACTGTCTTTCATCCAGTTAAGGAATGAAGCATAATCCGTTGGTGAAACAACATCAACCCGGTAACCAAAAGTGTCCAGAAATAATTTTAAACCCAGTGATGAGCCCATGGCATCCGCATCAGGTTTGTGATGGGTTGTTATAACAATTCTTGGGTCTTCAAACGCCTGCAGCGCTTGCATAATGTCCTGGGCCGAGTGTAATACCATTGGTTTAAGCCCACAAAGATGACCAAAATACTCGGTTTTCTATTAAAAGTTTTCGCCCACAAGGGTATATTTGTTCGACAAAATGATCATTCTGTCTACTTTACAATTCAGAAACTTTTCCCTATTTTATCCGCTCGTACTCGAATTTTGGATAGCCTTTTTCGCCTTTGGCATTGTAAAAATCCAGAAATCTGAGTTTGTAATACTCGCCATCAGTATCCTTAATGATATACGTCAGTTTTGAATTGACAGTGTAGGTACCTGCCGCACTGAATGAGTGAGATTTCCAGTCGAACCCTATGGTATTCGCATCGGTAGAAAAGGTGTAATTCGGAATATTAAGTCCGGTAATCTCAGAATAATTCCTTACAGAATCTCTTGCAATCTCTACATTGTATCTGCTGCTTAATACCCCTGTAACCACATATGGAAATAATGCGCCATTGGGTAAAATTCCAGGAAATAAATGCGTGTATCTGGTAAATACAAAATCCCACTTGTCTTTATTCGGTTCCTGATTCTGAACGATATGGGTGTAACTCTTAAAAGACAAATAGGTATAATTCTGATTCTTGTTCTTCTTGATTACTGTTTTGCTATTATTGAACAGAATAGAATCACCAGCCGCGTCAAACAAGTCGGTAAATACACAAATAAAGGCTGTATCATTGACACTCTCTATCTGTAATCTTTTAAATCTCTGCTGCCCGGTGGTATGACTTAATTCGAGGACATATATACCATGAATCTGAGATGCTCCGGCGCCCTGCTTATAACTTTTCCAGTCTTTAAATGAAGAGGTTTCAGCCTTGCCGTCTGGTGCTTCCTGTATCACTGGTAATGCCATTATAGCAGTGGTATCAAAATTCTTCGGTTCGTTTAAATGGTGCAATTCCAGTCGGCGAACTTTAATGTTTGCACCTGTATTGACAAATATCCCCCAGCCATTGTCTGTGGTCTCAAAACGCATGTCCCACTCAATTCTTCGCTTCTGCATATAACTGCCTGTGCTCAGATCAAAATACATCTCATTCTCGTATTCGTTTCCGAGAAATACTGTTTTAATCTCTGATGTACCAAATGGCAATTGAATCGGGTCTTCTTTTTTGAAACAAGAACTTAATGAGGCGGTTAGTAAAAGTAATAGAATAACTGGCTGTTTCAACATGTTAAAGATTAATGTTTAATTGAGTGAAAAAAGATCTTCCAACTGATACCGGCATTGAGTTGCTGCCCGAACTGTGGAAAGATGTTGAGTTACCTGTGGTCCGGATATCCTGCACATTCAACAGGTTCTTTAATCCAAACGTGATGTTGATTTTCTTCTGCATCAGTGTCTGATTGACCGATACATCCAGTATATGATAGTCTTGCGTGTAAGTCGTTATAATATTTCTGGTATTATCCAGTGCATAGCCAAATGTTTCGCCATTGTACTTATGAAATAATGATAACACTGTTGGCGAATACTTCTTGTGCTTAACAGCATAACTCAGCTGTGTTCTTAGCTCTGGTGTATACATATACTTCTTGCTGCCCACCAGTTCAAATGCATTGTTGTAAATACCCGTGTAAGATCCACCGAGATTGATGCGCCACTGATTAACCTGTACTGAAAAATTCAGATTAGTTCCCAGTGATTTGAAATTATCAATATTGGCATATGTGTACTCCAATGCTACAGGATTGGTTGATACTAATGCTATCTGATTGTATATGGTATTGAAGAAGTAACTGTTGTCTACTACCAGATTGTACTTCTTTTTTAACTTCACTTTAAATTTAATCGCTGCATTGTGGTTGTCAGACATCTCAGATTTTAAATTCG
The DNA here is from genome assembly GCA_046074245.1 of Chitinophagaceae bacterium. Classification (GTDB taxonomy): domain Bacteria; phylum Bacteroidota; class Bacteroidia; order NS11-12g; family UBA955; genus JABMMZ01. The sequence goes on from JBJTNS010000096.1 coordinate 3,621, forward strand.
GATTCCCTACTATGTTGTGATTGTAATCAACAAAATACAGATAAAGCTCTTTTAAACCCGGTGCTCTGAAACCCCTGCCGTAAGCATACCTGAAAGTGAAGTTTTTTAAACTGTACATCCCCTGAATGGATGGAATAAACGGAGCAGAATATCTGGTGTTATAAGTAGCTCTGAAACCTGGTTTAATGCTGAATTGTTTAACTGGTCGGTACTCGGCACAGGCAAACAATGCATAATCGTTCATATGCCCTTTATCCGCTTCTATCTTAGTACCGAATGCACTGTTGATATTGACATCGTACCCTATCTGATAATTGAATTTGTCAAATTTGGAACTGTTGTATGTACCGCGACTCATAACATTGAGGAATGAGTTGGTGCTGTTGGCATCCGGACTAGGAACCAGCTCCATATTGTTGTAGCTTTGAGTCAGATCCTTCCTGTAAGTTACTTTATCTCTCTGATAAAAACTGAATGAAGACAGTACATTCCAGTATGAAGTCTTATTGATCTTGTATTCTAAATTCAGTGATGTAATAAAACGGTTAGTCAGGTAATACTCATCATAAGCATAAGCTTCTTTGTGATTGATTACTGGAACTCCTCTGTTCTCTAACTTTTCACTGAAAATATCAGTTTTAAATCTTACTTTCAGTTTACCCGTCTGGTTGACAATCCCGAAATTGCCAAATACCTGTTGCTTAGGTTTCCAGATCATCACTCTGGAAGAAGGATCTGTTGTATAACCGCCAAAGAAATTGCGGTTTAAACTGGCACTGAAGTCGACATCGTTTAATTTAAATGTAACACCAGCACCGAAGTTGTATTGTTTAATCGTTTCGTAATAGCCCTTCGCAAATGCCACAACCGGCTTGTCTTTGCTGAGCATAATATTTTTAGACACCAGATTGATCACTCCTCCGAGTGCATCTGTGCCGTAAATAACCGAAAGCGGACCTTCGATAATTTCTATCCTGTCAATGTTGTTTAAGTTAATCTGACTTAAGTCAATATTGCCATTCTCTCTTCCGGTTAATGGTATTCCATCAAGAAGAATTTTTACATTCTGACCGCTGATGCCCTGAAGGCTCAGACTCGTACCAAGTACATTGTCGTTGCCAATTCTGACATTGAGTTCCTTGGTTAAAATATCTTTTAGATTGACAGCACCCTGTCTTTCTATTTGTGCTGCTCCTATGATTTTTACATGGTGTACAGACTGAGATGAAGCTGTTGGTTTAATATTACCAGTACGCACTATGGTATTCCCCATCTCTGTGGTATCATCATACTGGGCAAAGGCAATACTCGATGTGAGTATTGCCAGCCCGGTAAGTAGATATTTTCCAGTCTTAAACATGGAAGTGCGTTCGTGCTAAATTATTGCTTAATGAATTTTTGTTGGAATAAACCTTTTTCTGTTTTGATGATGGTCATGTATACACCTGCACTTAATTCAGATACGTTTACAGTTGCTGAATTAGAAGATGCTACATTCTTACCAAATACATCGTATACATTTACCAGTTCAACTACATCGTCTGTCTTAACAGTGATGAAACCTGAAGCCGGGTTAGGGTATACTTCTAAACCACCTAAAATTTTGTTGTCGTCGATGCTCAGTGTAGCTTCGTAAAAACTGAATACAGTTTTGCTTAACGGACCACCAGTGTATGAAACCATAGTCATTTTATAGGTATTGGTATCTTTTGCATTGATGAAGTATACAAAAGTATCTGCGATATCGTAAGATGCACCGTTGAATGTCTTCCAGTCGTAACCAATGGTTGAAATATTGTCAGAAGCAACAGCAGTCTTGTTGGCTAACCATACTTCGTGACATTTTTTGCCTTCGTTCTGTGCAACTTTAACACCATTGTTGTGCAATACACCTGTAACAGGGAATGGAATTTTGTTCGGACCTAACTGCAGCATGCCTTTGTATTTTGTCCATACCAGATCCCAGGTTCTGTTGTCTGGCTCTCTGTCGCGGATAACGTTGTTGACAACATCATAATATACAAAGTTTTTGTTTGGATATGATTTCTTGCCAATCTGTACAAAGTTAGAATCGGTATTGTCGATGTTTGAAATGGTGAACTGCCATAAAGTATCAACTACAATCTGATTGATGAAAACCTTCTTGTAGGTGCTCTGAGTTTTGTTGTATAAAACGAAAACTGAATTACCGACAACGTTGTGTGAAGTTGAATTGTAACTTCCCCAGATAAAGTTGAATGGATCTGCAGTGGTGTATCCTTTGGTGAAGGCACTTAAATTCCAGGTACTGTCTGAATCCAGTAATTCTGGAATAGCATACATGCCGGTAGTGTCAAGGTTGTGCCAGTTGCTCCAGTTTTTACCTGGTAATTTGATCAGTCTCCAACCTGTAGTACCCGCCTGTGCACTCTCGCCTAATTGTGAGTTAACACGGATCGATACACCATTGGCTGGATTTGCTGGAAAAGCTGATGGCATAACTGAAAAGGCTAAATGCCAGTTGTTGTTCGCTACAGTCTTTACTGTACCATTGCCGGTGCTTACACCTTTTTTCAAACTGTAAAATACGTCGTTAGATGAGCCAGAACCCATCAAAGTACTGTCACTCGGTGCACAAGTCTGCGCAAATGCAGCCTGACCGAATAGCAGAATACTTGCTGATATGATTAATTTTTTCATTATTTTGGATTGGTTATAAATGAGGCTGCAAAATTACTAATTTTTTGGCTTTCATCGTTTTAGACCCTTTATTATGACGAAAATATGACAGTATAACTTTAGTCCTTAAGTTCAAATATATACCCTACACCCCTGATTGCATTAAAATACTTCGGATTCTTCGGATCTAATTCAAAGTATTTCCTGAATGATAAAATAAAATTGTCAATGGTTCTGGTTGATGGATATACTGAATAACCCCACACTGTTTGCAAAATCTTTTCGCGACTAACTACTTCGTTTTTATGCTCTATAAGAAGCTTCAGTAATAAAACTTCTTTTTTGGTCAGACTGATTTCGCCGTTGACACTGGTGGCAGTGTGCTTTTCGAAGTTAATGGTATTCGGACCAAAAGCAAATTCTTTTAAGCCATAATTGGCGCCTACTGCTGCGCCGCCTTTGCGGTTCATCAGGTTATTTATGCGCAATTGCAACTCTTCCAGGTTAAATGGCTTGGTAAGGTAATCATCAGCCCCTTTTTTTAATCCCGCAATTCGGTCTTCTACCCTATTCTTTGCCGATAAAAATAAAATTGGAACTTCGGTGTTTTTAAGACGAATGTTCTCGCATACATTTAAACCGTCAATGCCTGGAATCATTACATCCAGTATTACTAAGTCAAACTGTTCATCTTTAAATTTCTGTACTGCACTGGTGCCGTCTTTAACCCCTACAACTTTGTTGCCGTCAAGTTCCAGATTAAGTTTCAGAAGGTCGTGTAAACTGGTTTCGTCTTCCACGAGTAAAATTCTCTTGCTCATAATAAGTTTTGTTTAAATGTAATGTTAAATGTTGTACCCGAAGGTTTGTTGGCTTCTGCAGATATTACTGCCTTATGCGACTTCAATATTTGCTTGACTAAGAATAAACCCAATCCTGTTCCCTTAGTCTCCCTGATATTTTCGTCTCCCACTCTGTAAAATTTCTTAAAAATTGCTTTGTACTCTTTTTCATCTATCCCTTTACCATTGTCGGAAACAGAGATGGTAAATCCGTTTTCATTCAAGTGGTACCTAACCGCTATCTCACTCTCTGAACCTGCATATTTTATAGCATTCTGGAACAAATTACTAAAAACCAGCTTCAGGGATATTTCATCCCCCATAATCATCATCGGCTCTTCATGAAAAATAAAACTGCCTTTGAAGTGTGGTTCGCAAAGCTGCAAATCTGCCGAATGCTGAATCAGTTCGGTAATGTCAAGTTTATGCATGTCAAACTGGTAACTCTTACCGTCTATTCTGGTCGCCAGCAATACATTATCCAGTAATTCGTCGAGCCGGTCAGAATTATTCACCATCTGCTGCATTAAAACACCACGCATAGTATCATCCATCTTGCGCTGTTGTAAAGTTTGTGCACTCAGTTTAATAGCAGTTAAAGGTGTTTTAAATTCGTGTGTAACAGACAACAGAAAATTGTTCTGCATTTTGTTAAGATTTAAGAGCGACTCAAGTTTGCCGAATACCCAGATAACACCTGATATTACAAGTATCGTGAAGAAAATTACCTCCGAATAAAAGGCACGCTGTTTTGTAATGAAATTGCGATGTATGGCTCTGAATTCCTCCGGAGCAATTTTTATGTCTATCAGATTGTGGAGATTAGAAGTAGAATTAACTACCACCATCTCTGTTCTCACTTTATAACGCTCGTTCAGTTCTTTATGCTTTCTGCGAATTTCAGGTTCTGCTGCTTTAAAGGCCTCATATGGAATGGTCTGAACTTCCACCTGTTTATCTTCGATATACTCGATTAACCCATTTTTTATTACAAGGGCATTTAATTTAAGATTGTTATACTCCAGTTGATATTCCTTTTCAGTATACGATACAAAAGAATACAGCCACCAGCCGAAAACGGCACAGATGTAAATGATGACCAAAACTAAAAATAATCTTAACTTCAAAACTTAATATCTTTGTACTTTTTCAAAGGTACTGCTTATTTGACTTTTACACATGACCGAAAAATACACAAGACAACAATTAGCACTTCGCAACGGTGTCGATAAACCCGAAATCTGGGTGGCATTTAAAGGCAAAATCTACAATGTCTCCGATAGTCGTTTATGGCGTAATGGCAAGCACTACGAACATTGGGCCGGTCAGGATCTCACAGAAGAATTAGCC
>JBJTNS010000097.1:0-8873 GCA_046074245.1 Chitinophagaceae bacterium
CTAAACCATTGCCAAGGTGCGGATCAGGCATACCGATTTTCACTTCACAACCAAGTGTGTATTCTACCAGATTACCAAGATCTTTTAACTGAGCACCACCACCGGTTAATACTACACCAAGATTTAATTTATTGGCATAACCAGATAGTTTAATCTCGTCGTGCACCATCATGATAATTTCCTTGATACGTGCATGAATCACGTGCGCCAGATTGCGCTCCATAATCTGCTTGGCCTTTCTGTCGCCGATTCCAGGCACTGTTATCATCACATTGCTGCGGGTACCTTCGACAATGGCATGACCGTATTTGGTTTTGATCATCTCAGCTTGCTTAGGTAAGATACCAAATGCTTCAACAATATCTGCGGTGATGATTTCACCACCGAAAGGAATTACGGCAGTATGTCTGATCTTACCATCATGGAAGATAGCAAGGTCGGTTGTACCACCACCAATATCAATAATGGCAATGCCGGTTTCAAGTTCTTCTTCGGTAAGCACAGCATAGGCAGACGCTATCGGTTCAACAATTACATCTGTAGCGGTCAGGCCAGCATTCTCAACGCATTTCACAATGGTTTTAGCAGCACTTACATGACCAGTAACAATGTGATATTTACACTCAAGTTTAACACCTGGCATACCCTCAGGTTCTTTGGTTGTAAACCTAGAATCGATGGTGTATTCCTGCGGCATAGCATGAAGAATTTTTGAACCTGCATCAACAGCTGTTCTGTATTGTTCTTCATTTAATGCAATCAGTTCTTTTTTGGTGATTTCAGCTTCAGAATTCTCGCGAATTTTTACACCTGTCTGCTGAAAACTTTTAATATGTTCGCCTGCAATACCAACATGCACGGCATTGATTTCTACATTTGAAACTTTTGATGCCATGGCAATAGCGCCTTTGATAGCATCTACAGTTTTGGCAATATTCGTTACCTCGCCACGCATCACGCCACCTAAAGATGGTTGAGAGCCTATTCCGAGAATATTGATTTTTCCATTGTCATTTTGCTGACCAACGATAGCACATACTTTCGTTGTTCCGATATCCAATCCTACTATGAGTTTACTTGACATAATTTTTTTATTGTTGAGTGGTTTGTGTTGTTGTGTTAATTGTTGTGTTTCTTTTTACGGCTACCACCTGCGAATCGTACTTGAGATTAATCACAGAGTACATATCCCATCCTACATTGTTGAGCCCTTTAAAATAAAAGGTTTTCAAACGTGTGAATTTATCTTCTAAACGCTCGGCAGAACCAAATACAATACTATGATTTCCTACCTTAGGAATCAACAGAATGTCCATATAATTATCTACATACATCTGTTCAATTTGTGAATGCCAGAATTCATCCTTGCTGCAGTAGTTGGCAATTGCCAGTAAATCTCTGACCAGAGAAGTGCTTACAAAGCTCGAATCCATTAGTGTTTCAGCAATATTTCCGTTGGCTACTGGTACCCTCGGACTGAACACAGGATGCAGTGGCATTTTATATCCATTTTTTGCTACATAGTAACTTTGTGAACGGTTATTAATCACTCTGAGAACGGGACTTCTCTGCAAAACTTTTATGATTAGTTTGCCAGACAAATCTATCGATACATCAGCTTTCTCAATGAAGGGATAACGCTCCAGATCAGCTTCCATTTTATCGATAGGCATGCTACTGCGTGGCGCTCCTGTTATTAGTTTCCCTGAATCTATTCCCCTGATAATCTCTATCACTTTTATACTATCCAGAAAAGATAATTCTTCACGTGGTTCGATATTGATCTCTACAGCGGTAATGCTTAACGATTGTTCTTTGTTATTGATTATTGAAAATACGACAATCAGGAACAGGATAATTCCTGCCCACAGAGCCATGTTCCATACACGGTTGTATTTTAAAAAATCAATTATTTTTCTCATAAATTGCTTTCACTGGTTTTACAATCTGATCGATATCTCCGGCTCCTAAAATGACCAGCAATTCTTCCTGATGTTCTTCCCGTTTTTTAATGATATTTTCTTTTGAAATCAACAAGGGTGTTTTCTCCATTTTAATGGCCAGAAACTCGGCGTTTATGCCTTCTATCGGCAACTCCCTGGCAGGATAAATATCCATCAGCCAGCACTCGTCCAACATGTCTAAAGCCCTGGCAAAATCGTCCGCAAAATCGCGTGTTCTGCTAAACAAATGAGGTTGGAATATGCCGGTTATTTTTCGTTTGGGATATAATTCTCTCACCGAACTAATACAGGCTTTCAGTTCTGTTGGATGATGGGCGTAATCGTCTATTACTACTTTGTCTTTGCTGTTAAACACATATTCAAAACGGCGCTTAACTCCGCTAAAACTTGCACAGGCCCCAACTATCAGTTTCAATGGCAACTGCATGTGCAGAGCTGCTGTTATTGCTGCAGTCGCGTTCTCTACATTATGAAATCCAGGTAAAGCATTGCGCACTTCAAACGAATACGACTGATGTTTATAGTTGAAACAAAACTGATGATTAATGATTTTTACTTCTGAATACTGGGCCATGGCATCTTCAGTTTTGCCATAGGTGATGCATTCTGATGTGGCATGTAAATCGAGTGTATCATTGATTACCGCCAGTCCGTTTTCTCTGATGCAATCTACAAACTCCTGGAAAGAACGCTTTACCTCGTCGGCTTCTCCGTAAATGTCCAGATGGTCGGCATCTGTTGATGTAACAATGGCGATGCTGGGTTTCAGATGCAGAAACGAGCGATCGAACTCGTCGGCTTCTACCACCACCACCGGTTTATCATATAGCGATATACCGTCTGTTTTATGGAAATAATTGCTGTTAAAATTGGTGCTTACACCTCCAAGGAATGCCGTAAAATTGATGCCACATTCGTTCAGAATATGGGCAATCATAGAGCTTGTTGTAGTTTTGCCATGCGTACCTGCCACAGCAATGGTATAGGCATTGGCCGAAAGTATTCCCAGTACCTCTGCACGCTTGTAGAGTCTGATGCTATTCTGTACAAAAAACTGAAATTCGGTATTGTCTTTAGGTATAGCTGGTGTGTATATAACAATACTTCTAACACCATTCTTTACATCTTCAGGAATTGACTCAATATTCTCAAAATAATGAATGTCAAAACCTTCGTCTTCTAACTGACGGGTAAAATCATTTCTGGTTTTGTCGTAGCCATAAACATGAATGCCAATGGCTTTAAAATACCGGGCGATGGCACTCATACCAATACCGCCGATACCAAGGAAATAAGCAGTTTTAATGTCTTTTAAATTCATAGCGTGGTTTCAATTACATTGACAATTTCTGACAGCGCATCGGGCTTGGCCAGCATCGCTATCCTCTCACTCAGCTTCTCCTGTTCGTTTTTATTTCTGATTAATTCGACAACCTGGTTGACCAAAGTTGAACCGGCATCTGTATCTTTTACCAGTACTGCTGCTCCTTCCTTTACCAGGGCCATAGCATTCTTGGTCTGATGGTCTTCTGACACATTCGGCGATGGCACTAAAATACTTGGTTTTCCGATTAAGCAAAGTTCACTTACACTAATAGCACCAGCCCTCGACACCACAATATCTGCAGCGGCATACGCTGTGCACATATCATAAATGAAGGTTTCTGCTTTTACCATTTTACTACCTCTGGTATCTGGTGTAAAGTTCTTTCCTGTTTGCCATAATACCTGCACCTCTGCCTTATCAAATGTTTCAATTCCGCCCTGTATGCTGTTGTTGATAGTGCGTGCTCCCAAACTGCCACCAATAACTAATACCAATGGCTTTGCAGCATCAAATCCAAGTGCCTGCCTGGCACTGGCTTTATCAGTTGTTTTAGCTTTATAGATTTCTGACCTAACCGGATTACCCGTTATTACAATTCTATCGGCAGGAAAAAATCTTTCCATACCACTATAGGCTACACAGATTTTTCTTACGCGGGTAGACAACCATTTATTGGTTAATCCGGCATATGAATTCTGCTCCTGAATTACACAGGGTATGCCTGCTCCAGAAGCGGCAAACAATACTGCAGCACTGGCGTATCCACCAACGCCGATAACGACCTCAGGCTGAAATTTCTTAAGTATCGATTTAGCTTTCAGTATGCTGTTAATGAGTTTAAAAGGCACTAAGAAATTCGACAAACTCAGTTTTCTTTGTATGCCTGCAATTGGCAAACCTACAATCTGATAGCCAGCCTGTGGCACCTTTTCCATTTCCATACGACCAAGAGCACCGATGAAAAGAATATCTACATTGGGATATCTGCTTTTTATTTCATTGGCAATAGCAACTGCCGGAAAAATATGTCCTCCAGTTCCGCCACCAGAAATAATAACTTTATTAAGCACTGGCCACCTCTTCTTTCTCAGGCGTTGCCAGTCCTTCGCTCTGTTCTTCAACTGCTCTGCTGACACTTAGTAAAACCCCAAACGCGGCACTGGTAAAAATAATACTGGTACCACCCATACTTATCAATGGCAATGTGAGGCCGGTTAACGGAAACACATTAGTTGCCACTGCCATATGGATAAAGGCCTGTAAAACCAGACTAAATGACAATCCAACTGCGAGTAGAGCGCCAAAGGCTTTCGGACTTTTAATCACAATCCTGATAGAGCGATATAGAATCAGTAAATATAAAAATATCACCGATAAACCACCGAACAATAAACCATATTCTTCGATGATGACGGCGAAAATGAAATCTGAATAAGAGTGAGGCAGGTAAGCACTTTGTTCGCCTTTACCCGGACCCTTTCCTGTCAGTCCGCCACCTGCTATAGCAATCTTTGCCTGAACAGTCTGAAAAACCTCTGCTGTATCGCTACTGGCATAATTTTCGATACGTGCCTTCCATGTAGATGCTCTTCCTGGCAGCATACTATCAGGTGCTTTCAAAAGCGTCATTAAGCCAATAAAACCCAGCAGTCCGAAAGACAAAGCAAGAACTAAAAGATGTCTGATTCGCGCATTACCAATAAACAGCAACATGCTACAAGTGAAAAATAAAACCAGAGAGGTACTTAAATTCTCGGGCATAATCAGCACACAAATAATACTGATGTAAAGAACAATAGCGCCAAACCCTTTCCACGAATTGAGTTCTTCCTGATTTTTAGAAAGGTATCGCGCAATGAACATGATGAGAGAAAACTTGGCTAAATCGCTACTCTGAAAGGTAATACCCAGAATGGTAACTGTACGTTTAGCCTCGTTGATATCGTTACCAAAGAATAGCGTATATATCAGCAGCAGGATAGAAACAATAACTGCTATCTGCGAGATTCTGGAAAAATATTTATAGTCGAGGAGGTGGAAGAAATACATCAGAAAAAAACCTCCGAACAAGAACAAGGCATGTTTAAAAAGAAAGTATTCTGTATTGCCGTCCTGCTTCTTAAATGCCAGAGAACCAGTGGCACTATATACAGCCAGCATGCCTAGTAAAGACAAAGCAAAAACAGCAAACCAGATATACTGATCACCCCTGAATTTCAATCTGCCTATTTGCATATTTTATTTGTTTTGTTTACTTGTTATATAAAGATGCGGGGACATCCCCTATCACCTCTGGTGTTAGTGCTTTCTATGTTATTGTTTGCCGCTTACAGGTTTTTTACTGCTGCTTTATACTGCCATCCTCTGTCTTCGTAGTTCGCGAATAAATCGAAACTCGCACAGGCCGGAGACAACAAAACAACATCACCTTTGGTGGCAAATCGTTTAGCTACCAGAACTGCTTCTTCTGCACTGCTGGTATTCAGCATCAAATCGACATCTTTGCCGAAAGCTGCGTGTATCTTGTGGTTGTCTGTACCCAGACAAACAATCACTTTTACTTTCTCTTTCACCAAAGGCAAAAGCGCAGAGTAGTCATTGCCTTTATCGACACCACCGACAATCCATACAACTGGTTTATCCATACTCTCGAGTGCATACCAAGTAGAGTTGACGTTAGTGGCTTTACTGTCGTTGATGTAATCGACACCTCCTACAGTGGCTACATACTCTAAACGGTGCTCTACGTTCTGAAAATCAATCAGGCTTTCGCGAATGATGTCTTTCCGGATGTTGAGTACATTGGCAGCAATTGCAGCGGCCATGCTGTTGTAACTGTTGTGAATGCCTTTCAGGGCAAAATCGTTAATGAACATAGTTAATTGGTTAGTGGGGTTTGTTGATGTATTTTCTAATAAGTGAAATTCCTTGTCTGTTACATAGGCGCCTTTCTCCTGAACCGTTCCATATGAAAACGGGAGTTTCTGAGCGTCTACTTTGTGTGTTTGCAGGTTTTTTACCGTAATCTCATCATCTGCACAATAGATGAAGAAATCGTCCTGATCCTGATTCATGGCTATCCTGAATTTAGAATCGATGTAATTCTGAAATTCGTAATTGTATCTGTCCAGATGATCTGGTGTGATATTGCTTAAAATGGCAATATGTGGTTTGAAGGTATAAGTATTATCGAGCTGAAATGAACTTAACTCGAGCACGTAATAATCAAAATTATTTTCGGCCACCTGAAGCGCATAACTCTTACCGACATTGCCTCCCAGTCCGACATTAAAACCTGCTTTCTGCAAAATATGATAGCACAGCATGGTAGTGGTTGTTTTACCATTGGTGCCTGTTATTCCGACATGTCTGGCATTGGTATAACGCGAGCCAAATTCTATTTCTGAAATCACCGGAATACCTGCCGCTTTTGCTTTCTGAATGATATCAACTTTATCAGGTATACCCGGACTTTTAATAATCTCATCAGCATTCAGAATCATATCTTCTGTATGCTTACCCTGTTCGTAAGGTACTTTTATACGATCGAGGTCGCTGATATACTTTGGCTTGATGGTACCACTATCTGATACAAAAACAGAATATCCCTGTTTCAATGCCAGAACTGCGCAACCTGTGCCGCTCTCTCCTGCTCCTAATATGACGATTCTCTTGCTCAATGCTTATCTCAATTTTAAAGTGATGACGGTTAATATGGCCAGGATAATTCCGATGATCCAGAATCTGGTAACGATTTTGGCTTCGTGAAATCCTTTTTTCTGATAATGATGATGGATAGGCGACATCAGGAATATGCGTCGACCTTCACCATATTTCTTTTTGGTATATTTGAAGTAGGCAACCTGTAGCATAACACTCAGATTCTCTACCAGGAAAATGCCGCAAAGTATTGGGATCAGAAGTTCTTTTCTGACAATGATAGCAAGGGCGGCAATAACTCCACCCAGCATTAAACTACCTGTATCGCCCATGAATACCTGAGCAGGGTAGCTGTTATACCACAGGAATCCGATACAGGCTCCAACAAATGCTCCGGCAAATACGAATAGCTCTCCCAGATATGGGATGTACATGATATTAAGATAATCGGCAAACAAAATATTACCCGACACAAAGGCGAATAAGCCCAGAGTCGATCCAATGATCGCCGATGTTCCCGCTGCCAGTCCGTCTATCCCATCTGTAATATTAGCCCCATTAGAAACCGCTGTTACCAGGAATATAACGACAATAACAAAAAACACCCAGCCCCATTTAGAACTCATGCCAAAAAATTCGGGAATATCATTGTAATCAAATTCAGAAAACTTGAAAAAAGGAATGGTCGTTTTCAAAGATTTTTCATTTTGCACATAGAAGGTTTCTCCCTTAATCACTCTCGCTACCATGTGTGTGGTGTCAATCTGATATTTGTGCACATCAGCAGCTTTATGGTGTGTTGTTACCACTACTGCCGGATTAAAATACAAGGTTAGGCCAACTACCAGACCCACTACAATCTGACCCATAATTTTAAATCTGCCAGATAAGCCTTCTTTGTCTTTTTTGAATACTTTAATATAGTCGTCGATGAATCCTATCAGTCCGGTTAAAATCGTCACTGCAATCATCAATAACACATACACATTATTCAATCTGGCCAGCAAAAGTGTTGGTATCAGAATAGCACCCAGCATGATCAATCCGCCCATAGTTGGCGTACCCTTCTTGCTCTCTTCACCCTGTAAGCCCAGATCGCGTATGGTTTCTGATACCTGTAATTTATGCAGGGCATTGATTAAACGTCTGCCAAAAATTGCAGAGATGGTTAAAGACAATATCACTGCCAGTCCCATTCGGAATGTCAGGTATTTCCAGACACCCAAACCCCAGATGTCATAATGCTGATCAAGATATGAAAATAAGTGGTATAACATGTCTGTCTATAATGTCTTAAAAATTTGATTTAAAATGATTCTGTCGTCAAATGGATGTTTTACACCCATGATATCCTGATAGGTTTCGTGCCCCTTACCTGCAATAAGAATAATGTCTTTTGGCTCGCTCATCATCACTGCCGCTCTGATGGCTTCTTCTCTGTCGGTAATGCTAATAACCTTCTTCTGATTTACAACATCAATGCCTGCTAACATCTCTGAAATAATTTGTTTCGGATCTTCATTTCTTGGATTGTCGCTGGTAAGAATTACTCTATCGCTCATCGCTGATGCTACCTTGCCCATTACCGGACGCTTATCTTTATCTCTGTTGCCGCCACAACCAACAACAGTAATCAGTTTTTCGTTGCTGGTGCGGATATGATTTATTGTACTTAATACATTTTCGAGAGCATCTGGTGTATGGGCATAATCAACAATACCTATTACACCATTGGCACTTCTGTAAACTTCAAATCTGCCATTCACACCTTCTTGTTTGGAAAGATGCATCAGTATATCCTGACGGTCGATTTCAAGAATAAATGCCACTGCATAAACTGCCAGTAAATTATAGGCATTGAACTGTCCTACAAGATTAAACCAAACCTCGTCGTTGTCCATTTTAAGCAATAGACCTTCGAA
>JBJTNS010000098.1:0-3194 GCA_046074245.1 Chitinophagaceae bacterium
CCTTTTGCTCTGTTCATGATATTTTGTGTAAATTGTGTAAATCATCTCTGTAGTCTGAATCGCCTGTAAATACTAGGTTTTTAACCTTAAGGGTAAAAAAACTTAGCGAATTCATTCTTCTCTTTCTTAAGTTTAAACTAAGAGAATAAAAAACAAAGAAATTTTTAGTAACACCGAATATGTGTCAGATTATCAGCGGGATAAAATTTAAAATGTGTGTTAATTTGTTGCGAAAAAATGATAATTCTGCCTAAAAACAAATCAATAAGGTTTATAGAATATGATTTGAAGTGGCAAAAAACAGCCCGAATTCAACCCAATTTCTGGCAATAAAAAAGGATTATGTCATTTTATAGTCATAATCCTTTTTGGTAGGTAATAATTGAACTAAAACTTCCGTCTTACTTATGCTGATGAAAAGTAAATGTCAACTTAAGCGACTTTTCAAAAACTGTTTTTGTTATTATTTTGGTTAATTGGGGGTTGTCGAAAGACAACCTTTTTTTATTGTCTCGGACCCTGATAAACACCTTTTTTCTTTGGCTTTTTACCGTAGTTTCTGTTGCCAGATGGTCTGTTGCCTCCGGATCTTTCGCCAGGTTTGCCTGCAGGCTTGTCGCCTGGTCTACCATGAGATTTTGCATGATGCGTGTTTGCTTGTTCTCTGGTCTGAGCAGTTTCCTGAAATGGATGGTCAAATACCAATGGAATTTTTAAGTTAATCAATCGCTCAATATCTTTTAGCCACGGACGTTCTTCTGCACTGCAAAATGATATTGCACTGCCTTTGTTACCCGCTCTCCCTGTTCTTCCAATTCTGTGAACATATGTTTCCGGAATATTAGGGATATCGTAATTGATAACCCATTCTAATTCGTCTACATCAATACCTCTGGCTGCTATATCAGTCGCCACCAGTACTCTTAAACTTTGCTCTTTGAAAGCTTTCAGTGCATTCTGACGGGCATTCTGTGATTTGTTGCCATGTATAGCCTGAGCTTTGATATTACTTCTCTGAAGTACTTTTACAATTTTATCTGCTCCATGCTTGGTTCTTGTAAATACCAACACAGTTTTAATGCTCTCATCTTGCAATAAATCAAGCATTAAAGCATTCTTCATTCCTTTCTCTACAAAGTAAAGCGATTGATTAATGGTTTCTGCAGTAGATGAAACAGGAGTAACTTCAACTTTCTTTGGTTTGTATAAGATGTTGTCGGCCAGTTTTACAATTTCCGGTGGCATAGTGGCCGAGAAAAACAGAGACTGTCTGCGTTGTGGTAATAACTTCAGTAATTTTCTGATGTCGTTTATAAAACCCATGTCAAGCATTCTGTCAGCTTCGTCTAATACAAAAATTTCGATCGCATTTAAACTAATATAACCCTGCTGAATTAAGTCTAATAATCTGCCAGGTGTGGCAACAAGTACATCTATACCGGCTTTTAAAGCTCTTACCTGTGATTCTTGTTTAACACCTCCGAAAATAACGGCATGTCTGATATGACCATGTCTACCATATGAATCAAAACTTTCGCCAATCTGAATGGCAAGTTCTCTGGTTGGTGTAACAATTAACGAACGAATTTTTTTGTCTTTGTTGAGTTTTGCTTTATCGTTTAGCAACTGAATAATCGGAATGGCAAATGCTGCTGTCTTGCCTGTGCCTGTCTGAGCACATGCCAGTAAATCTGTTCCGTCTAATACTATAGGAATCGCCTCACCCTGAACAGGTGTGGGGTTGGTATAGCCTTCTTCTTGTAATGCCTTTAAAATAAAATCGGCAATTTTTAATGATGTAAATGTCATACTGTTTGGTGGTGGATCCAATTAAACTGATTCAAACGATAAGAAATAGATGAAAACGCAGGCAAGGCCCATAGATAATCGAAATCCCTTTATTAAACGATAGAATTGTATCCGTAATAATACTGCAAAGATACGCAATTAGAGCGACTAAATACGCATTAATCAATCATGTTTCTGTAAATCAGTTACTTAATAGAATGGTTTCGAGTCGTTTTTTACCTTTCCCCTAATATGCAAGTGCTATAATATGCCCATCCGGATCGGCAAAATAAGCGACGGTGTCGTGCCAGTCTCTTTTTTCAAATTCTGAAATAATTAATGCTCCGCATTCTTTAATTCTTTTAAACATACTTTTTACTGTATCTTCTTCTGCTTTTAAATAAAGCTCACATCTGGGGATGCCATTGGCCTGTGATGGATGAGCTGTCGCATGTCCAATGATTTTAAAAATACCCGACTCTGGCATCAATCCTAATTTAGTATGCTCTGATAGTTTAAATTCTGTCATTCCTGTAACATCCAGAACAGGAGCAGCCTGCAATAGCTCTTTGTAAAACGCGCAGCTCTTTTTCTGATCACTGACATATAGAATAAACTCAGTTTCTAATGTCATTTTTTCTTTTTGGTTTTTACAATACCTCTTAAACCAAAGTCTACACCTCGCTCAACCCAGGTCTTTAAGTCCTGATCTTTCTCAAAACCTCCTTCTTCAACATATAAAAAACCAAACATGCGTTTTCCAGTGAAATCCATTGGTCTGGCAAAAGGTAGCTTGACTGTTTCTTCATAAAACTCGTCCATTACTCTTAACATCAATTCATCTTTTACCACTGCCACACACATTTTATCATTGATCATGAAAGCAATTCCTCCAAACATTTTTTTAGGTTCAAAGGCAATTTCTAAGTCATATAATAATCGCTCAACTCTGTCTGCTATTTGTTGATTATAAGCCATATTTGTTTACAATATTAAATAAAAAAAGCCACTCAGTTTTTCTGAATGGCTTTCTTATAATTATTTAGTGTTACATTTTTACAAAGTGTCTACCAACCTGGGCGTTTGCTGTTAGCAACTGATAATAATAGTTGCCCGGAGGTAGTCCAGCACCGTTTAGTACATACGAATGTTTGCCTTTGCTTTTGTCTTCGTTAACCAATATGCTGATTAGACGGCCTTGGTTATCAAATAGCCTTAATTCTACATGTCCTCCCGGTGATTCATAATCAATGGTGGTCATTTCTTTAAATGGATTAGGGTAGTTTTGCATCAGTCCGATTTGCTCGGCTGTCATTCTGTTTAAAGACAATCCTGGTTTAAAGATGGGTAAGGTATCAAAATGTTTCAGCAAAATAGTGCTATCAGTGGTGCCTATAGGTGTCTGG
>JBJTNS010000099.1:0-2767 GCA_046074245.1 Chitinophagaceae bacterium
TAACAGATAGATTTGAACTTACTATTCGTTCGGTAAAGCAGGCCAGAATAGAAGAAGTTGAATTGCGCCAGACTCATGCTACCAGTAATGAATAAGATTCTTCTCATACACGGTCCGAATCTCAATTTGCTGGGAAGCAGACAAACCGAGGTCTACGGGACACAGACATCTGAAGATATTGTAAAGCATCTGAACTCGCTTAGTGAAGTCGTTAAAGTTGACTATTTTCAGTCGAATTCAGAGTCAGAATTAGTCGCAACTATTCAGCAATCTAAGGGTGTTTACGCGGGACTAATTATAAATGCCGGAGCATATTCTCATACCTCCGTTGCTATAGCAGATGCCTTGCGTTCTGTAAGCTTGCCAAGTATCGTGGTGCATATTTCAAATATTTATCAAAGAGAAAGTTTCAGGCATGCCGATCTGGTAGGTGATGCCTGTCAGGGTGCCATAGTTGGCTTAGGCATTGCGGGCTACGAAATTGCTTTCGGGCATTTAACAGAAGAACTTATTTAAGCTTCAAGAACCAACTGAGTGGTTTGTCCAAGCATTTGTCTTAAGAGCACATTCTGATGGCTAAACATCTCTGGAAGCTGTATGTTATTGCCACCGTTATAAACGGTTAAAAGTGTACAGTTTTGTTTGCTGTTTATGTTGTATTCTTCAGAAAGGAATTTAGATAATTCTTCTATTTTGTCTTCTTTGGTGTCGCAACAGGCAGAGAAGCTGATGGCAGAATTCTGCATCACGTTAATGCGCACTTTAAACTTAGCAAAAGCTTCAAAGATATGACTGAGATTATCTTCGGCGATGAAGGAATAATTTTTAGTAGAGATAGACAAAAGCGTTTGCTGGTCCTTAACAATATAACACTCATCTGAGAGCTGGGCAGCATCGTTGTTGACAACGGTTCCGACATCATTGATATTGATAAAAGAGTTGACATACAAATTGATGTTTTTGCTTTTCAGAGGCTGAATGGTTTTAGGGTGAATAACAGATGCTCCGTAATAGGCTAATTCAATGGCCTGATTAAAGTTAATGGCATTAAGTTTAACTGCATTTTCAAACTTTTTAGGATCGGCATTCATAACACCAGCCACATCTTTCCAGATGGTAACGTCTTTAGCATCGAGGCAATACGCAAAAATAGCCGCCGAATAGTCGGAGCCCTCCCTTCCGAGCGTGGTAGTGTTATTTTGTTCGTCTCTGCCAATAAAGCCCTGAGTAATCACTACACTGCGGTCGACGTATGGTTTTAGAATTCGCGAGATTGTATCTTCGGTTTCAGTCCATTTGACTCTGCCTTCTCTGAAGTTGCCATCTGTTTGGATGAAGTTTCTGGCATCTACCCATTTATTGCGGGTTTCGATGCTTTGCAGATAGTCGCTGACAATTCTGGTAGAGAGCAATTCGCCGTAGCAGATGATGCCATCGTAGATTTCATCGTAGGAAGTGTTTGGGAATTTTTTTTCGACGATACATTCCAGTTCCATGAACAAATCTTCGAGGTCTGAGAAGATATGATGTTTAGGGTCTGTTATCAAATCGGAGGCAATCTGGAAGTGAAAATCTTTCAAATCCTGAATTATTTCATGTTTTTTAGCGTCATTTTTCCAGAAAGACATCACTAATTCTTCCAGTTTATTGGTGGATTTTCCCATTGCAGAGATGACAACCAAGAGTTTTTCGCCCGAAAAATGGGCGATAATACGGCCTACATTCCTTACTGCCTCAGCATCTTTAACAGAAGCACCACCAAATTTGAAGACTTTCATTCTTTCTGATTATTTTTGCAAAAATAAAATAGTGTCTTCATGAAAAAAAATAACATCGTTACTTTAAATCAATTTATCTCTGATCAGCAAAACGAATTTCCGTTTGTGCAGGGTAATTTATCCAGAATCTTCAGAGATATTCAGTTAGCGGCAAAAATGATTAACAGAGATGTTCGTCAGGCCGGATTAATCGACATTCTCGGAAATTTCGGAGAAACCAATGTACAGGGCGAAGAGCAGAAGAAGCTGGATGTTATCAGTAACGAAGTTTTTATGCGGTTAATGGACATGAGTGGTGCGTGTGTATGTGTGGTTTCAGAGGAGGATGAGCACATTCACTGGTGTCCGGATGGAAAAGATGCCAAGTATATTTTAGCGATTGATCCCTTAGATGGTTCTTCTAATATCGATGTGAATGCTTCAATTGGTTCTATTTTTTCTATTTACAAGAGATTATCCGCAGACAAACCAGTAACAGAGGAAGATATCCTTCAGAAAGGTCACCAGCAAGTAGCGGCAGGCTATGTTATCTATGGCACGGCCACCATGTTTGTTTATACCACAGGTAATGGTGTTAACGGATTTACATTAGACGATTCTATAGCTGAATTCTGTTTATCTCATCCGAATATCAAGACCCCATCAAAAGGTACAATTTTCTCGGTTAACGAAGGCAATTTAAACGAGTTTCCACAAGGTGTGATAGATTATATCAGCTGGTGCAAGGAGAGCAACAAAGAAGAGAAGCGACCATATTCAGCCAGATACATTGGTTCATTGATCGCCGATTTTCATAGAAACCTGTTAAAAGGCGGTATTTATATATATCCTCCGACAAAGAAAGCTCCTAATGGCAAACTGCGTTTGTTATACGAATGCAATCCGATGGCTTTCCTGGTAGAGCAGGCAGGAGGTAAGGCGCATAGTGGCACGGAGCGTGTCATGGACATAAAGCCAAAAGAATTCCATCAGCGCACACCACTGATTAT
>JBJTNS010000100.1:0-6575 GCA_046074245.1 Chitinophagaceae bacterium
GTATGTTTTTCCTGGTACTCACTCATGTCAATTCGCACCATTGCATTGTCGTCGTTAAATAGGAAGGAAGCCAGTGCTTTGGCTAATTCTGTTTTTCCGACACCTGTTGTTCCAAGAAAAATAAATGAACCAATAGGACGTTTTGGGTCTTGCAATCCTGCTCTGCTTCTGCGCACTGCATCAGATATCGCACTAATGGCCTCTTCTTGTCCAACAACACGTTTGTGCAGTTCTTCTTCAAGATGAATCAGTTTTTCTCTCTCGCTTTGTAACATTCGGTTCACCGGAATGCCAGTCCATTTACTCACTACTTCAGCAATATCTTCTGCGTCTACTTCCTCTTTCACCATAGGTTTATCACTCTGCACTTCGCTAAGCTTGCGTTGAAGTTCTATTACTTCAGTTTCAGTTTCTTTGATTTTACCGTAACGCAATTCAGCTACCTTACCAAAATCGCCATTGCGTTCGGCCTGATCAGCTTCGTATTTGTATTGTTCTATACGTGCTTTAGCTGCCTGTATTTGTTCAACTACTTCTTTCTCGCTCTTCCATCTGGCGTTAATGCTGTTGCGATCTTCGTTCAGATTGGCAATCTCGGCATTTAGTTTTTCGAGTTTATCAGTGTCATTTTCTTTTTTAATCGCTTCTCTTTCAATTTCGAGTTGCATGATTTTGCGGTTCATTTCGTCGAGTTCCTCTGGCAAAGAGTCTATCTCAATTCTCAGTTTTGAAGCTGCTTCATCTAACAAATCAATCGCTTTGTCTGGTAAAAAACGATCGCTGATGTATCTGGACGAAAGCTCTACAGCGTTGATAATAGCTTCATCTTTGATCCGCACTTTGTGGTGTGTTTCATAACGTTCTTTTAGTCCCCTTAAGATAGAAATGGCATCCTGAATATCAGGTTCTTCAACCATCACTTTCTGGAAACGGCGCTCGAGTGCTTTGTCATTCTCTATGTATTTCTGATATTCTGCCAGGGTAGTTGCGCCAATAGCTTTGAGTTCGCCTCTAGCCAAAGCAGGTTTTAAAATATTAGCTGCATCCATTGCGCCTTCACTTTTTCCAGCGCCTACAAGGGTATGGATCTCATCAATAAATAAAACAATCTCACCATTGCTTTTGATTACTTCGTTGACAACCGCTTTAAGACGTTCTTCGAATTCGCCTTTGTATTTCGCGCCTGCAATTAAAGCTCCCATATCCAGTGAGAAAATAGTTTTAGATTTAAGATTTTCCGGAACATCACCTTGTACGATACGTCGTGCCAAACCCTCTGCTATAGCGGTCTTACCAACACCAGGTTCTCCTATTAAAACCGGATTGTTCTTGGTTCTTCTGCTGAGGATCTGGAGGACACGTCTGATCTCTTCATCGCGACCGATAACCGGATCGAGTTTGCCTGAAGAGGCTAGTTCGTTAAGGTTAAGGGCGTATTTTTTAAGTGCATTGTATTGCTCGCCGCCACTTTGAGAATTGACTGTGCTGTTGCCCCTGAGTTCTTTGATGGCTTTTTTAGCATCTGCTAATTTAATGCCCGCATCTTTCATCAGATTGGCAACATTATCGTTATTGCTGATCAGGGCAAGAATCAAATGTTCTATAGACACATATTCATCTCCCATTTCTTTCATCAGTTTTTCAGCCATCATCATGCTGGTGTTGGCCTGAGATGAAAGCGACTGCGCCATGTCGCCAGAGGTGATTTTTGGCAAACCTTTGATGATGGCATCATTGGCCGATTTAACTCTGTTAAGATTAGCCCCGACTTTGTTAAATACAAAGGCAATAATTTCTTCGTCATTGTCGAAAATACCTTTAAGAATATGGGCGTTTTCGATACTTGGATTCTGGTTTTCAAAGGCTGTTTGCTGAGCGCTTTGAAGACACTCCTGTGCTTTGATTGTGAATTTGTTAATATTCATAGGTTATGTCTCTTTTGAATCAAATTCAAATCCAATCGGATTTTTCTGTAATTTCGTCAGATTATCAGACGTTTTGACCAGTTTTCTTCGTTCAAGTGATGTTAGTTTATGAAAAAAAGTCTTAATTCGTTTGACAAGAGAGATTAGTTGAGAATTCCGGGGGTATTTCGGTGTTTTTTCTACACTAAAAAAAACTTAAGTTTGCACAAAAGAAAGAATATGAGTTCAAAGATGAAAATAGCCCTTATTGGTTACGGAAAAATGGGCAAAATGATTGAACAAATCGCCATAAAAAGAGGTCATGATATAGTGGCTAAAATAGATAAAGATGCAACTGATGCTGATTGGAATGCAGTATCCGGTGCAGACGTTGCTATAGAATTTTCTAAACCTGATACGGCTGTAGAAAATATCAAACGATGTTTCAGTATCAATGTGCCGGTAGTGGTAGGTACCACTGGCTGGTATGAGCATCAGGAAGAAATTAAACAGCTATCACAGTCTGGTAATCATGCGATACTGGCGGCAACAAATTTTAGTATTGGAGTTAACTTGTTTTTTCACATCAATAAAATTCTTGCACAGGCGATGGAAAATCTGCCGGAATATAATGTGGAAATAGAGGAAACTCACCACACCCAGAAACTCGACGCTCCAAGTGGAACTGCCATCACTATTGCTCAGGGTATTCTCGCTGAAATCAGTCGCAAACAAAAATGGGCACTTTCTGAAGAAGCTGCTAATGAAACAGATTTGTCAATTAAGGCATTCAGAGTTGATGATGTGCCAGGTACACACAGTGTAAAATATACCTCCGATATCGATGATATCGAAATCAAACACACTGCTCACAGTCGCTCTGGTTTCGCCATAGGCGCAGTTATCGCTGCTGAATGGCTGCCAGGAAAACAAGGCTATTTTTCTATGAGTGATCTCATAGGTTTTTAATATTAAATATTTATAATGAACCCTACCAATTTCAATCTTTTTCTAATGGTGTATATCCCGCTTTATGTGATTACACACATTGGGTTGTTTTTACTGTTTAGAAAAGCTCAGGTGAAAAATGCCTGGATGGCCTTTATTCCGGTTGCCTGTTACTGGCCCTGGATTCAACTAACTGGTCGCCCTAAAACATGGATGATATGGGCCATCATTCCTGCCGCTGATGTCATCATCTGGTTTTCGCTGGTCATCGATATGATGGAAAGCTTTGGTCAGAATAAATTCTGGCAACAGGTTGTAGGTGTGGTTTTCCCTTTCTACATGTATCCTAAACTGGCTCTGGATAAAAATATACAGTACCTGGGTCAATCAAGAAACCTCGATTTTCGTAAAAAATATATCCCTTCAAAACGCGGTGCCGTCAGAGAATGGTCTGATGCCCTATTCTTTGCTTTTGTTGTGGCCTACATGATAAGAATGTTTCAGCTCGAGCCATACAAAATTCCTACTTCATCAATGGAAGACAGTATGCTGGTGGGCGATTTTCTGTTTGTAAGTAAAATGAATTATGGTCCGCGTTTTCCTATAACTCCTATCGCTTTCCCTCTGGTGCATCAGGATTTATTTGGAGCAAAAGCCTATTCAGAAAGTATTCAGTTGCCGTATATGCGTTTATGGGGACCACAAAACGTGAAGCGCAACGACCCTGTTGTATTCAATGTACCCTGGGATCAGCTCGACCCTACAGAACGCCCGGTTGATAAAATGCAAAACTATGTCAAACGTTGTGTAGGTCTGCCAGGAGATGTGCTCGAAATTAAAGATGGTGTCTTGTATATCAACGATTCAATAGCATATGAAGCTCCGGGGATGCTGCATAATTACTATATCAAATTCAAACCTAATGCTGAAGTGCCATCGAAAGAAACTCTGATCAAAGAATATGATATCTACGATTTCGGTTATATCGATCCACGCACTCTGATTATGGCGCTCTCTAAAGCCGATTTGAAGCGCTTGCAGGAAGAGTATAGCATCGATTTTATTCGTCAGCAAAAATCTCCACGCACCGGAAACTATTTCTCTCCAGACGGACAAAAAGAGTTTAACGCTATCCTGAGAGTTAAAGCTGGTCAGAAACTTTCTGATGAAGATATCTCTAAACTGGGAATCGTTTATTTCCAGCCACTGAGCAGCGATTTGAGCAATATGTTTGTTTTGATGGATGAAAACTATATTAATCCTGAAAAATATAAAGAGATTTCTAAAATTGATTCTATCAAAGCGAGATATCAGCTAAATTCCGGTGTGTCTGTGAATGCCTTTCCGGATAACATGGAAATTTATCCATGGAACAAAGATAATTTCGGTCCGGTTACTCTACCAAAACAAGGTCAGTCTATCAAAATTGATAAAAGTAATTTCTATTTCTACGATCGTGCTATTAGAATTTACGAAGGAAATAAAGATTTTGAACTCCGTGGTAGTACGGCTTATCTCAATGGTCAGCCAATCACTGAATATACCTTTAAAATGGATTACTATTGGATGATGGGGGATAACAGAGACAATTCACTGGATTCGCGCTTCTGGGGATATGTGCCCGAAAATCATATCGTAGGAAAACCTCTGTTTGTGTTCTTCAGTATTCAATATAAACGCTCTGAAAATCCTAAGCCTGGTACCGATGGCAACGAGTTTGTGAAAATTCGCTGGAACCGCATGTTTAAATCAATTAATTAAAATGTTACTGGAGCAGATTACCTCTATAGCCCATATTAAATCGCTGATTACCTCTGGTGAAAAAGTTCAATTGGGCGAACAAAGCATCGCTGCGATTAATAAATCTCATGCCTACATCAACCAGAAAATCAATACCCCTGATACTGTCATTTATGGTATCAATACGGGTTTTGGGTCGCTCTGTAATACCGTTGTTCCGAACAAAGATTTAAGTCAGCTTCAATACAATTTACTGCGTTCTCATGCTTGCGGTACCGGCGATCTGGTGCCTCAGTCTGTGGTAAAGCTTATGCTGCTCTTAAAAGTGAAATCATTAGCTTATGGCTATTCTGGTGTGCAACTGGAAACTGTTCAAAGGCTACTCGATTTTTATAATAATGATATTCTGCCAGTGGTATATCAGCAGGGTTCTCTGGGTGCTTCAGGCGATCTCGCGCCACTTTCACATCTGTGTCTTCCTCTGATTGGCGAAGGCGAAGTATGGAATAATGGAGCTATCACTCCGGCTTCTGAACTGTTACAAAAACATGGTTTGGCACCAGTAGCTTTAGGTCCGAAAGAAGGCCTGGCTCTGATCAATGGTACTCAGTTTATGTCGGCTTACGGCATTATGTGTCAGATTAAAGCGGATGCTATACTCGAAAATGTTGCAAAGATTGCCGCAGTGAGTATCGATGCCTTCGATGCCCGTCCTGAACCTTTCCTGCCACATACCCATCTTATCCGCAATCAGTCTGGTCAGCAAAAAGCAGCTGCTGGTATCAAAGCCTTACTCGACGGTTCACAAATCCATGCCGCGCATAAAACTCAGGTGCAAGACCCATATTCTTTCAGATGTATTCCTCAGGTTCACGGTGCAAGCATTGATGCGCTGAATTACGTAGGCTCTGTAATGGCTATGGAACTTAATGCAGTTACCGATAATCCCAATATATTTCCGGATGATGATCTGGTAATTAGCGGAGGCAATTTCCATGGACAGACTCTGGCTCTGAGTATGGATTTCGCTGCAATGGCTCTCTCTGAACTCGCAAATATTAGCGAAAGAAGAATCT
The DNA here is from genome assembly GCA_046074245.1 of Chitinophagaceae bacterium. Lineage (GTDB taxonomy): Bacteria > Bacteroidota > Bacteroidia > NS11-12g > UBA955 > JABMMZ01. Next base: position 5,669 of record JBJTNS010000100.1, read on the forward strand.
ATAAACTGATTTCTGGTGAAAGAGGATTGCCGCCTTTTCTGGCAACAAACGCGGGACTTGAAAGCGGATTTATGATAGCGCAATATACCGCAGCCGGAATTGTCAGTCAGAATAAACAATTGTGTACACCTGCCAGTGTCGATTCTATCGTTAGTAGTAACGGTCAGGAAGATCATGTAAGTATGGGTGCTAACGCCGCTACTAAACTCTATAAGGTTTGTGAGAATGTTGAACAGGTGCTTGCCATAGAAATGCTGACAGCTTGTAAAGCGATTCAGTTCAGACGTCCAGCAAAGAGCTCTGACATTATCGAAAATTTTGTGGCGGATTTCTCCAGTCATGTCGAAATTCCTGCTGGCGATGTTTATCTTTCTCCATTGTTAAGAAAAGCTAAAGCAGTTTTGTTTAATTAATTTATTCCTATGAATCTCCAGGAAATTGCAGTCTCTTTTGATAATCTTGATCTGCTCGCAGCTCAGGTGGTAGAGGGATTCATTACCGGGATGCATAAAAGTCCATTTCATGGATTCTCTGTAGAATTTGCTGAACACCGTTTGTACAACACCGGAGAATCAACAAAAAATATTGACTGGAAATTATATGGCCGAACAGATAAGTTATTTGTTAAGCGATTCGATGAAGAAACGAACCTGAGATGTCACTTGCTTCTGGATGTTTCTCCAAGCATGTACTACCCTAAAGAGACCAATGATAAAATTCGTTTTGCTGCCATTGGTGCTGCTGTCCTGGCCAATCTGATGAAGAAACAAAGAGATGCCTTTGGTCTCTATCAGTTCAGTGATCATATTGTAAGCAGTCTGGATGTCAGATCTTCTTTGTCGCATTACAGATTGGTGATTAATGAACTCCAAAAAGCACTCTCTGTTGAGCCTCAGAAATCCACTAC
>JBJTNS010000101.1:0-8491 GCA_046074245.1 Chitinophagaceae bacterium
ATCAGCAGGCAGAATAATTCCTTTAATAGCGTCATAGTACCGTCCCATTGAGTCGACCGTAAAACCATGCTTTGCAGCGATAATTAGCATAGGGTTGCGAAGATTGTAGTAATTACGGGAAGTATCAGCGATCAGAACAAAATAGTTGACCATCATATCATCACCAATATTACTATCAGCCAGTAGAGAATCTTTCAGATTATCGGTAGAATACACTGAATCACTTTCCCCAATAGGCATCAGTAAAGAATCTGTTGGGACATTGGAAACAGATTTATCTGAATCAGAATTATCGGTCTGAGAGCAGGCATAAACTAGCGCTAATAAAACAAAAATTACGATATAAATTTTAGGCATTACAGTCACGCAATAAAAACTAATTATTGATTAAATAGCAAATTTACCAATAGATAAAAGCTCATCAAACAAGAGATTAAGGTTGCGAAAACAACAGTTTTCAAACATTCATTTAATTATTTTTCAATATTTTATGTAATTATTTCAATTTTTTGATTATAACTTTGCATAAGGAAAAGTACTAAATTGATTTCCGGAAAACTATTATGAACACGAACATACCCAATAGCGAAGTTTTAACTGCTATTGACAGAGCCTTGCGAGAGTTAGAGCGTCAGAAATTTGCCTTAGATCAGTCAGCGATAGTTGCAATAACGGATATAAAAGGCGACATCACCTATGTGAACGATAAATTCTGTGCGATTTCCAAATATGAAGAAGAAGAATTGCTGGGTCAGAACCACAGGATAATCAACTCGGGCTATCACGATAAGGTATTTTTTCAGGAAATGTGGCAAACTATTGCTTCTGGCAATGTTTGGAAGGCAGACATAAAAAACAGAGCCAAAGACGGTACCTATTATTGGGTAGCTACCACTATTACACCTTTTTTTGATGAATCAGGAAAGCCCAGCATGTTTGTCTCCATACGATTTGACATTACCAAACAGAAAGAGCTCGAGATTCAGCTTGAAGAGCAACTGAAAGAGAGGAACATTATGCTCAAGCAGTTAAGTCACCAAAACAAGCAATTAGAAGATTTTTGTTATATTATTTCACACAACCTCAGGGCTCCCCTTTCTAATATGTCGATGTTATCGGATTTATTAAAGGATTCGGAAACCGATCTTGAGAAAAATGAGTTGATTTCGAAACTCAATCAGGTAAGTGATTATTTACAGGAGACATTTGACGAATTGGTATCAGCCATTCAGGTAAGGAATAATGTAGATGTTGTGAATGAGCCGATAGAACTTGAAGAGGTATACCAGAGAACCATAAAGATATTACAGGGGCAGATTTTACAATCCGGAGCCAGGATAGAGGCCAATTTCTCGGGATTGCCACGGATTATATATCCCAAAAAGTATATAGACAGTATTTTTCTGAACATCATCAGTAATGCTTTAAAGTACCGTAGCTCTGAGAGAACAGCTGAAATCAAGCTACAATCTTACACGAGAGGCGATGCCCAGTATATAGAAATTACGGATAATGGGTTAGGATTAGACTTAAAGAAACATGGAGAGAAATTGTTCATGTTAAGAAAAACATTTCACAACCATCCTCAGGCAAAAGGGTTTGGTTTATTTATTACTAAGTCACAGCTTGAGTCGATGGGAGGACGGATTGAAGTTGACAGTCAGCCAAATGCCTATTTTAAATTAACATTACTATTAAAAAGAATCAGTCATGAAGACCATTAATACGATATACTTGATTGACGACGATGGCATCTTTCAGTATCTGACATGTAAGGTAATCGAAGACACCAGGTTAGTAGAACAGATTTGTCTTTTTGAAAACGGGCATACAGCGATTGAGAAAATCAGGGAAACAATTGATAAAAAGGAGGTTTTACCTGAGATTATCTTACTGGATTTGTCGATGCCAATTATGGATGGCTGGGATTTTCTGGATGAATTAAGATTATTAAGACCGAAGATAGACGCCGAGATAATTATTTATATTGTTTCTTCAACTATTTCACCGAAGGATATTCAGAAAGTAAATGCCTATTCAGAGGTCAAAGATTATGTTATTAAACCAATTACCCGACAAAAATTCAGCGACTTATTAAATTCGCTGGCCGTCTGAATCACAAATTTTACTTTTAATTTAATGATTTATTGAGTATTATTGTAAAATAATTCCAGCACCATTTTACTTCTTATATGACCTTGCACAGCAGTGACAGCAGCCTCTCTGAGAGCACTAATTTTGAAGATGGTTTGTCATTGATTGCAAACAATTCTGATCAGAATTATCTTTTACTGGACAAGGAATTCAGATTACAGGCTTTCAACAAAAAGGTAAAAGCACAATATTTAAGATACTACAATTTAAACATTTCGGCTGGGATGTCAATATTTGATATTAGTCCGGACGACCAGAAAGACAATTTAAAATCTATTTTAGAGAAAGTGTTGAATGGCAGTGAGGAAAGCAATATTTCCAGTATACAAATGCCTGATTCCCCTAAAAAGTATGTTGAATCTACCTTCAGGCCTGCTTATGATGATGAGGGCAATCTGACAGGAATTTTAATTCGGTCATCTGACATTACCTCTGTAAAGACGACAGAAGCGGAGAAGAGTTTATTAGAAAAGAGTTCAGATTTTGAAAAAGAGAATATAAAAGCCCTGATCAACAATAGCCAGTCGTTGATCTGGAGTTTTGATCGTGAATTCAGGTTAATTTCATTTAATATTCCTTTCGAGAGATATGCCATCAGTCATTTCAACACTCAGCCCAAAATTGGAGATTCATTTTTAGATTACGATAAGAACTCTGACAGGATCAACAGGTTTAAGATATATGCTAAGAGAGTTTTAAATGGAGAATCATATTCTTTAATTGAGCACTCATATGAGCCAAATGAATCCTGGACAGAGATTGCGTTTAATCCGATCTGGGAGAAAGACAAAGTTATTGGAATTGCCTGCATATCCAGTGATGTAACAGAGAGAAAATTATTTGAGAAGTCCCTTATTCGCAGTCAGAACCGACTCAAGCAGGCTCAGGAAATAGCGCATTTAGGCAACTGGGATTTAGATTTTAAAACCAATTCAGCGCGTTGGTCAGACGAGGCTTATAGAATTTACGGTATTACATCGCATAATTTCGATCACACATTTGAATCTTGGTTATCATTTATTCATCCTGAAGATTACGAAGATGTCAAGGCAGTTATAGATGAAGGAGCCAAGACATTAAAAGATTATTCTATGTATCACAGAATCATCAGACCAGATGGCAGCATCAGGTATTTGTATTCGGAGACACATTTTGAGTTTGACAATAATGGCGTACCAACGGGGGTACATGGCATATCACAGGACATTACCGACAGGAGGACAAACGAAATAAAGCTACAGGAGTTATTAAAAAAGAGCAACGACCAGAACAGGTGGTTAAACAATTTCACACATATTGTATCTCACAACATACGTTCACACAATACGAATATTTCAGGCATAGTACATTTGATTGAAGACAGTCGCGACAAGGCGGAATTCAATCATTTAATAAAAATGCTGAAAGACAGTACTGAGAAATTAGGGGAAACGATTAATAATTTATCTGAATACATTATGATTCAAACCAATTCAGATAAACAATATAAATTAATTGACATCAGAGAGGAAGTAGACAAGACCTGTTCGGCGATTAACCAGTTAATCAGTGAAACCGGGGCAGAAGTTAAGAATGAGATTGAGCCTGGATTATCGGTTAATTTGATACCAGCATTTATAGAGAGCATATTATTAAATCTGATTACAAATGCGATTAAGTACCGCTCACCAGAAAGGAAGCCAGTAATAAAGATCAGCAACACTAAAATCAACAGTTTTCAGTGTTTAACGGTAGAGGACAATGGAATTGGGATTGATTTAAGCAAGCACAAAGATGCCATATTTGGAATGTTTCAAACCTTTCACGGGAACAGTGATGCAGTAGGATTTGGCTTATTTATCACGAAGAATCAGGTAGAAGCTATGGATGGAAAAATTGAAATTGAAAGTGCTATAGACAAAGGCACAAAGTTTAAAATATATTTACATGAAAAAAGTTGATTTAGCATACATCATAGATGATGATGAAATAATTATTTACCTCACGAATAAACTAATAATGAAATCTGACTTCTGCAACAGAATAGAGACCTTTACGGGAGCAGAGAGTGCATTAGAGAGATTAGAAGTAGCGGCAAAAACCGGCGAAAACATTCCAGATGTCATTTTATTTGATTTAAACATGCCCAACATGAATGGTTGGGAGTTTATAGAAGCATTCAAGAAAATAAATTTTGGAAAAGAAATTCCAACATTTATCTTTACATCGTCGATTGACCCGAACGACAAACAGCGTTCATTTCAATACGGCGAAATTAAAGATTTTATTACCAAGCCTTTGACACTTCAGAAGCTCGATAAAATCCTCAGACTGATAGACGCATAAACACACAAATATATGAAATCAACATCCATTACTATGAATCTGTCGACTTGTTCAGGTCGGAAAAGGCAAAAAAAGTGACCACTTTTTAAGAATTTTATCAAAACTGTTAATAAATTGATATTGTGTTTTTCATTTTGAGAATAAACACTTAGTTCAATTTTTTTTAATTGGTTAAAATTCATGCTTTTACCATTTTGGCTACACAATTGTACACAGATTTATATGAAAAAAATTGACTTAACCTACATTGTTGATGATGATGAAATCATCTTGTATCTGGCAGAGAAGCTGATTAAAAAGACAGACTTTTGCGAACGGATAGAAAAATTCTCGAGTGGAAGGAAGGCCATTGAGCGTTTAAAATTTGCGCTTCAGGTTGGCGAAAATGTTCCAGATTTAATTTTATTCGATTTGAACATGCCAGAAATGAATGGCTGGAGTTTTATTGAAGAGCTGAATCAGATTTCTAATGCTCACAATATTCCAACCTTTATTTTCACATCATCCATAGATCCTGTCGACATAGAACGCTCTTATGCCTTTCACAATGTCCTTGGATACATTCCAAAACCATTAACAACTCTTAAACTAGATAAAATGTTAAGGTTAATGGACGGAGATGATTTAATTAATAATGGCCGAATGAAGTATTATACTTACCGTGATTTAAGGGTGAACGGCATTATCTGATTAGTAGGCATCGACATCTGCATGCATTTGCAAGCCTTTAATATTGTCCTGAAAGACGATATAATCAAATGTTTTAACAATAAAGTCTTTGATGGTTTTCGGCGCATCTTTATCGGCATCCATTTTAATTAAGATGTTTCGGATGTAGAGGTTTTTAATGCGTGTGATAAATGGTGTTTCTGGTCCGAGTACCCTTGCTCCCAGTTGATTTTTAAGTAAAAAGGCAAATTTAGCTGCCGCGCTTTGCAGTTCTTCTTGTGATTTGTGTTTCAGAGTCAGTTTTATCATTCTACTAAAAGGCGAATAAGCAAATAGTTTTCTTTCTTCAATCTGCATATTATAAAATCCTTTGTAATCGTGTTCACTTATCAGTTGCAGAACGGGGTGTTCAGGTTGACGGGTTTGAATGATCATAATCCCCTCCTTTTCGTGCCTTCCTGCCCTACCTGCTAATTGAGTTAGCAATTGAAACGTTCTTTCATAGGATCTGAAATCCGGAAAATTGAGTAATTGATCGGCATTGACGACAGCGCAGAGTTGAACATTTTTAAAATCCAGGCCTTTAACGGCAATTTGTGTTCCCACCATCACATCTGCCTGACCGGTTTCAAAATCATAAATTAATTTTCTGAAAGCGTTTTTCTGCCTGGTACTATCCTGATCAAATCGAATAATTCTGAGATCAGGTATCAGCAATTGAAGTTCTTCTGTTATCCTTTCGGTTCCATAGCCCTGAATTGCCATAGCGTTATTTCCGCAGGCCTGGCATTTAGTGATCGTATTCTGAGTAAACCCGCAGTAGTGGCATCTTAGATTATTGGAGTACTTATAATAAGTCATCGCAATATCGCAGTTAACACATTTGCTTACCCAGCCACAAACCGAGCATTCGAGCATGGGCACATAACCTTTTCGGTTTTGAAAAACAATGCCCTGCCCTTTTTCAGCTTTAAGTTTATGAATATGATTGAGTAATTCAGATGTAAACATACCAGACATTTTCTTTGTCCGTGTTTCCTCTTTGATATCGCCAAAAATTATTTTAGTTCTGCTTGCCAGACCATATTGTTCTTTCAATTCCACCAGCGAATATTTTCCGACTATTGAATTGTAATAAGATTCAATAGAAGGTGTTGCAGAGCCCAGTAAAACCTGAGCTTTATTAATACTTGCCAGAACCATAGCAGTATCTCTGGCATGGTATCGCGGAGCTTTCTCGTGTTGTTTAAAAGCCGACTCATGTTCTTCATCGACGATTACCAGACCGAGGTTCTGTAAAGGAGTAAAGACAGCGGAGCGCGGTCCGAGCAAAAGTTTTACTTCACCAGCGGCGGCCTTATTCCAGATTTCAACTTTCTCGTTCATGCTGAATCTGGAGTGTGCTACCATCATATAGCTTCCGAAGAACTTTTCCAGGCGTTTAATCAGTTGTTCTGTAAGTGCCAGTTCGGGCACCAGATAAAGCACAGAATGTCCTTTCTCGATATACTCTTTAATTAATTCAACATACAAGTATGTTTTTCCAGAAGAGGTTTCACCGTGCAGGAGAACTGGTTTATTTTTTTGAAGAGCAAGACGAATATCTGAAAGAGCTTTTGTCTGAGGGGCAGACAATTCGTATAGTTCGCTACCCGCCTCTCTAGCGGCAAACCGGTCTGTTTCCACATCGAACTGCTCTATCAGTTGTTTTTCGACGAGCGATTTAACGGCATCTGCAGAGAGGTTGTATTTTTTGATGAGTTCAGACTTTAATGCTTCGCGATTAGGTTCACCCAGCAGAGCCAATAGGGTTTTGAATTGAATTTTGGCTTTCTTTTCAAGATTGGTTAATGCCGACTCAAGAACCTGTTCAGAGGCAGAAGTATGGATTTTAAGTTTGGTAATTTTTTTCGGCTTATACTTTTCAGATACATCTTCAAACATCACGATGAGATTTCTATCGTATAAACTTTTAATAATTTTAAGGAAAGATGTTTTAGACCTCAGTAACACCTCGAGTTCGGACACCCTTACCTTTTCTTTTCCTTTAAGGGCTTCCAGAATTTTCACTTCACGGTCGTCGAGTTCCGACTCCTCATAAGACACATCATCCTGTAATGCCACAAAGCTTTCGCTGGCTAGTTTCAGACCGGCAGGCAGAGCAGCAGCCATAACATCTCCGAGACCGCACATATAGTAATCTGCAATCCATTGCCAGAATTTTAATTGCTGCATAGAGATAAGAGGCACATCATCCAGAAAAGAAATGATGTTTAGTGCTTCATATTTCTCAGGCTTCGTTGTTGTGATATTAACGATAATACCAGTATAAATTTTTTTATTCCCGAAGGGCACAAATACCCGTTTACCAGGCATAGCCAGTTCAAAAAATTCGGCAGGCAAGCGGTAAGTAAACAGACGTTGCAGAGGCAATGGCAGAACCACCTCGGCGTATAAAACCGAGTATTCAGACTGATCGATATCGTTAACTTGATTACTCAGACTGACTTTTTGTTAAGAGAGTGGATTAAATTACCCTGGTAAGGCTCTATTGTTTCTGCAAATTCTAAAACATGGATAGCAGAAGTTGACATTTGTTCGGCACCAGTCTTACTGAGCCTGTCTGCGAGTGTACTGATACCAAAATTATGTCCAACTACCAATATGCGGTTGTACTGGTTTTCGTATTGGTTGACGATGTTGAGTATTTCAGAAGCAGAGGCATGATAGAGTTCGTCGAGGTAAAGAATTTTAGTTTTCACACCACTTACTTTTAAATAAGTCTCCAGTGTTTCTCTGGTTCTGGTAGATGAGCTGCATAATATAGCATCCGGTTGAATTCCGAGCAGATTAAATGCCACACTTACTTTCACAATATCGATTCGACCTTTATCGCTAAGACGCCTGTCGAAGTCTTTCTGAGACACAGAAGGCAATTCACTTTTAGCGTGCCTGAGCAGAATCAGTGTTTTCATTATTAAGCGGAGATAATAAACCTTTTCCAAGCAGGATCCATCCAAAAATCATTAGGACACCACCAGCAGGCGCAACAGCACCAGCATATCTAAGGAAAGACAAGCCATTAAATTCAGAGAATGTAACAGCATATAATGCGATGCTAAAAATCCAGGTCCCTCTAAGTAAAGTGGTGACAGACTGTGGAATAATAGTAAATTTATTTGTACTTTTGAGGAGTAAAATCAGAATAGCTCCCATACTTTGCAACATCAGGTATCGGTTAGCTTTATGAAACACATCGAGTTTTTGTTCAGACAAAATGTTTTTCAGTCCGTGTGCACCGAAGGCATCCAGAGCGATGGACACAGCGATACTGAAAGCACAG
>JBJTNS010000102.1:0-10451 GCA_046074245.1 Chitinophagaceae bacterium
TAAAAAAGAAGTTAAAACACCAAAAGTGACACTTTCTGATAAAGCCTACGATGTGAAATTTGACAAAACCTTCCACGATTTTGGCAAAGCAGCAGAAGGCGAGCAAGTAGAAACCATCTTCGTTTTAACCAATGTTGGCAAAGAGCCTGTATTGATCAAATCTCACGAAGTTCAGTGTGGTTGCACTACACCTTCTTACTCTATGGAACCAATTATGCCAGGTAAAAGCACTAACATCAAAGTTGGCTTTAACACCAATGGTAAAATGGGTATGAACGACAAAACCGTTAAAATCACTACCAATGGCGGCGTTCACGAACTGAAGTTCAAATGCGAAGTAACTCCGAAAGCTGCAGTTGATCCAATTGAACCAGGTAACCCTGTTAAAATCAAAACCAACTAATTCCAATTTTATAATTAAAATAAAAGCGTTGCCGGTTCATCCTGCAACGCTTTTTTAATGATACCATGAAACGCGCTCTGTTCATTGCTATTACCGGAGGCATTCTCCTGTCTTTTACCCAGCAGCCACATATTGCATGGAGCACAATGGCTACCGACTTCGGAACGGTAAAACAAGGCGATAAACTCAAGGGCAGCTTCAAATATTACAACAATTCAAATACAGGTTTTGTAATAGAAAACATTCAGGTTTCCTGTGGCTGTATGGTTGCTGAATTTAGAAGAGATACTCTGGCTCCCGGTGATTCAGCAAGCTTAAGCGTCATATTCGACACCTCAGGCAAATCCAAACTCCACACCAAAACGATTGCCGTATATAGCTCACATGGTTTGTTTGAACTTACCATGAAAGCCAACATCGAAAAAGACTGATATTTCGGCACGGTATTTGTTTAAATTTCAGAGTTATTAAACAACATTAATCATGATTTCAGTATTTACTTATCTTTTTGCTATTATGACTGCTTTGCCATCGAACAACAATACGAAGGTAATAGTAGAAGACCCTAAAGAAATTGAATGGAAAAAAACCACTCACGATTTCGGTGAAATCGTGCAAGGAACTAAAGCCAAATATACTTTTGTATTTGTCAATAAAGGAACTACTCCAATCATCATTAACAATGCAACAGCTTCCTGCGGTTGCACCGTCCCTAACTTCAGTAAAGAACCTGTTGCTCCTGGCAGTCAGGGCTCTGTAACTGTTGTTTTCGACTCATCAGGAAAAAACGGTAACTTCTCTAAGAACATCACTGTACTTACCAGCGTTGGACAATCTACCCTTTTCATCAAGGGAAATGTTAAACTGGAAGTTGAGAAACCAAAATCCCCTGTTCAAATCGGCGATTAAGCGATACTGCAATTATTCATATTTAAGTTGAAAAACCTTACAGCACTTGTAAGGTTTTTTTTTGCATCTTTGTAAACAGATTTAACTTCCTTGAACAACTTGGAATACCATAACTGCCGGATTATCGATATCATTACTGTAACGCCTTATATAAGGCGATTCTTTATACAGTATGACGTTCCTATGCCCTACCAAAGCGGACAGTTTGTAATTATTGAATTCGGGTCACTGAACCATCAGTTCTCTACACGAAGTTATTCTATTGCCGACAGAACAGACGGCGACACCATAGAACTATGCGTTGTTTTAAAAGAAGATGGTGCCGCAACTCCACTATTATTTAATCAGCAAATCGGGGATGTTTTAAAGGTGAGTAATCCTCAGGGCCGATTTGTACTTCCTGAGCCATGCCCTGACTCCATCAGCTATGGCTTTATCTGCACCGGCACCGGTGTTGCTCCATTCAGAGCGATGATTAAAGACATGCTTATTGAAAAACATGTCAGTTCTCCGATTTACCTGTACTTTGGCTGCAGAATTCAAGATGATATTTTATACAGAGACGAGTTCGAACAATTAAGCAATCAGTTCCCTAACTTTCATTACATCCCGGTATTAAGCAGAGAATCATGGGATGGCGCCATGGGATATGTACATAGTCATTACGACAAAGTTTTCGCCACTAAACCAGAGGCATTGATTTATTTGTGTGGCTGGACCGAAATGATCAAACAAACAAGAGACCAGCTCAAATCCTATGGCTATTCGCGCAACGAAATCAAAGTAGAATTTTACGACTAAAGAATTGAACAGAAACTTAAAGGATATCTCCAATCTGCTTCGTAAAAGTGCTACTCCGGGACGTATTGCTAATGCTGTTAAAGTTTTTAGTTCTTATTATGTCTCTAAAATCCTGCGCAAACCCATCCAGTGGGGCAAACCAATTGCATTTTCAATTGAACCTACCACCTCCTGTAACCTGCGTTGTCCGCAATGCCCGAGTGGCCTTAGAAGCTTTAGCCGGCCAATAGGCATGTTATCTCCTGAGACATTTAAAAAAGCCGTAGAGGCGCTTCATAAAAGCACTGCCTATGTGACGCTGTATTTCCAGGGAGAACCCTACCTCAACAAAGACTTTACAAGCATGGTTAAAACGGCACACGACCATAAAATGTATACTGCTACAAGCACCAATGCCCACTATCTTAGTGTTGAAAATGCCGAAGCAACTATCAACAGCGGTCTCGATAGATTAATCATCTCTATTGACGGCACAACTCAGGAAACTTACGGGAAATACCGGATTGGCGGACAGCTCCAAAAAGTACTTGATGGCACAAAAACACTTATAGAAACACGAAAAAGACTTGGTGCTTCAAAACCGCACATTATATGGCAGTTTATCGTTTTCTCTCATAACGAGTCACAACTAAGTGAGATAAAAAATCTGGCTAAGACCTATCAGGTCGACGAACTGGCGATAAAATCTGCACAGATCTATGACTATGAAAATGGAAGTGAACTGATTCCAGAAAACGAAACATACAGTCGTTATACAAAAAAAGAACAACAGGCAGAACTCAAACATTCTTTGCACGACCATTGCTGGAGATTATGGCATAGCTGTGTAATAACATGGGATGGAAAAGTGGTTCCGTGTTGCTTTGACAAAGACGCGACATACCGATTAGGAAATATTAACGACAATAGTTTTTCGGCAATCTGGCAGGGTGATGCTTATCAGCGCTTCAGAGCTCAGATACTCAAAGGCAGAAAACATATTGACATTTGCAAAAACTGCAGTGAAGGTACTTCGGTCTGGAAGAACTAACGGACGACAAAGAAAGTTCCCCTCAATTCATACCATTTCTTATCCGTATCGAAATAAGTAATTTTATAGACATACACATCCTGTTCGACAGGTTCGCCATTGTAATTTCCATCCCAGCCAGCATTGATGTCAGCTGATTCAAATAGCAGTTCACCCCATCGGTTGAATATACTGAAGGTATAATCTTTTGGAGTAAAATTCCATATTTTCACAAAATTATCATTGAGACGGTCGGCGTTCGGACTGAAGGCATTGGGCACAAAGACATAATGCGGACAAGAATCGAGTAATTCTATCTGATCACTTGCCTGGCAACCGTACTGATTGGTAACAGTTACCGTGTATACGCCAGGCATTGTAGCGCTGATGGTACGGGTAATTTCGTTGTTAGGTGTCCAGTTGTATTTGTAGTTGACACCTGCACCAGCATCTAATGCAAACACCTGGCCCTGACACATGGCTTTATCCTGACCAAGATACACTGTTGGTCGCGGGTATTCAGTCACCGTAATTTGTTTTCTAACACTATCACAAGTCAGGTTCCCTGCTCTGATCACCAGATCAACCCAGTAAGTCCCTTGTGTATTGACACTTAAATTAGGCGTTTTAGCACCGGTACTCCATTGATATTGCAAACCAGGGAAAATGGTCGTCGTTAGTAATAAAGGCAAAGTATTACCCTGACAATATCCTGTATCTGGTGGAAAAGCGAAAGCGGGAACGGGGTGATCAAAAACCACTATCATGACATCATCTGTTGAATCTGAATTATCCTGAAAGGTGGTTGTAACAGTAGTTTTGAAAATCCCTGCTGCAGGGTAACAAATATTAGGCGGATTTTGTAAGGTTGAACTTGGAGTAGAGGCACCCTGGAATGTCCATTGCCAGGCAACTGCTACACCCTGAGTAGTAATGTTTGTGTAATTGATGCAATACCCTTTACAGATATAAAGAGTATCGACATTGAAAGCTGAAACTTTCAAAGCACTCAAACTGAGCAATAGAAGCAGGTATAGTTTAAATGACCTCATTAAGCGGACAGGCTCTTTAAATAAGTTGTTTTCAGACTACTGCAAATTTTATACCTTTCATCGTGCGTATCATTATAAAGTGCGTTGAGCGTTTCATAAACGTCTTTGATTCCGATCATATCGCACCATTCAAAAGGACCATGGGGATAGGCAGTACCGAGCTTCATTCCCTTATTTATATCCTCAGCATTAGCAGTACCTTCCTGAACGGTAAAAAACGCCTCATTGATAATCATACAAATAATTCTGGGAGAAACCATACCCAATCTTGAATCTACGCGGTTAGAATCTTTCCAGCCCATATTTAGGAAGAATGCAGAATCAAAGTTTTCACTTAAGGTAGAATATTCAATAGAAGAACGTTTCAGAAATGAGCGCATAGCATTAATAAGCACCACATTTTTCCAAAGTTTTTTAGGTAAAACTGCTTCTATCTGAACTTTAACGCCTGATAAAAAAATGAATGTTGATTCAGGCAGCAGCAAATAATCTTCAATACCAGCCACACAATCATCGAAATTGAGATCAAAGACAAAATCATAACCACCAGTATGGATATTTTTTGTACTTTCGAGGCGTGTATAGCTCAGCTCAACTGTTGAAAGTATCGAATTTAATTCTTCCAGTTTTTCTGGTGTACCTATTGCTGCAATCTTCATGCAGTCGCAAAAATACAAATACAATCATGGAAAAAAAAATCATATTAAGCACTGAGGCTCCGGCGCCGATCGGACCGTATTCGCAGGCCGTTCTATCTGGCAACACTTTGTATTGTAGTGGGCAGATCGCCCTGGACAACGAAGGCAACATGCACACAGATAGCATAGAGGCAGAAACCCATCAGGTGATGAAAAATGTCGGATCGGTTCTTAAAGCAGCTGGCATGGACTATTCAAATATCGTAAAAACGACAATCTTTATTACAGATATGAACGACTTTGCCAAAATCAATGGTGTATATGCCTCGTATTTTACAGCCGACTTCCCTGCTCGAGAAACAGTGCAGGTTAGCGCATTACCTAAAGCTGCACACGTAGAAATTAGTGTTGTAGCTGTTAAATAAGTTCTTTAACCCCCAATAAAAAAGGCCGCATTAAAAGCGGCCTTTTTTATTGGTAGAATTCTATTAAGATTTTTCTGCAGGACAAGTTCTAATACCAAAAATGGTATATAATGGACAAAAACTTACCAGAGAAGTAAGCGCAAAAACTGCACCTAGTACAAGCAGTACGATTCCAACTGTACCAGTAACTGTTCCGTTAAAATAAAGGAAAGCAAAAATTGCCGCAAGTATCACTCTGATTACTCTGTCGGCTGTACCCATGTTCTTTTTCATATGTTTGATTATTATTGATGGTTAGTTAAATAGATAGACCAGGAAAACAACTAGTGAGACGCACAGTATACATACCAATGTCATCTTTAGAACTATTCGTTTTACGTCTTGTATCATGATACAAATTGACAACAATTCACACAGATGTGCAGTGACCAAAGTCACCACCTACAAAATTTCTATACTATCCTGATTTTGTTTGAGTTTGCCCTCTTTCTCAAGTTTTTTAACCAAACGGCTTACCACTTCCCTTGCAGTTCCTAATTCATTGGCGAGTTCGCGATGCGAAATTTTAACCGGATTTTTACCAGTAATGTCTGCACGCTCTTTTAAAAACCCAAAAATGCGCTTGTCTAGTTTATCAAAAAGAAGGTGATTGATTGTGCCTATCAATTCTGTATAACGCAAATCAAACTGCTGATAATACAATAAATTAAGACGAGGATAATCGTAAATCCATTTCTGCAGAGAAGCACTGGGCAACAATACCAAAACACTATCCTCGACACTCAGGGCATATACCTTGCTTTTCTCCTGACGCAAACCTGCAATAAACGACATAACACAACTCTCAAACGGTTGAATATAGTATAACAATAGCTCTTTGTCTTCCTGACGCGTATAAACCTTCAACAATCCGCTCAACAAAATCGGAACATGATTGACATACTGACCTTCATGAAGAATTTCGGCACCAGCAGGAATGTCTTTGACAAGGGCATTTTCTGCAATATTATCAATAAGATCTTTGCCCAGAAAACCCATTTTCCTATGTATCAGATCATAATGTTGAGATTCTTCCATAGATGTGAATTCAATATTAGACTTTTTTAATTTAAAATTCAAAAAACAGTAAAGAATGTCAACTCAAATACTCCTAAGCACTGCTTCATCAGTTTACCATTAAACGAAACGGAGGGTATACACTAAATATACCCCCCGAATTCAACACATCTATTTACTAATAATTAAGAACTGTTCGTTTTAATACTGGCGAATAAGTACCGGTCGCCAAACGGTTTCTTCAGAAGTTTGAATCTCTAAAACATACATCCCCTGAGTTAATGAAGATATATTGATCGTAATCTCCGCAGAACCCGATTCATATTCCCCTGCAAGCCTCCCATCCAATGATCGCAAGACAAGTTTTTTCAATACCATTCCGTTTTTATTGATCACATAAAGTGCATCAGTTGCCGGCTGAGGAAATACATCTATAATATCTTCTGCCTTACCTACCCTTCTAGACCCACCACTCTCGTTCTGACCGGCACATCCTGTGCATCTCCCTCCTGCATAGCAACTTGAATTTGTACTATTCAGAGAATTACCGGTGAGAAGATTTTCTTTTTCTAACCCATTAGTAGCATCTATAGTGATTTTATATAATCCGGGACTGGCTTTATCGATCCCATTTACCGGCACTGGCGACCAGTAATTGCCCTCCGCCAGGAGATGATAAGGGGAAGTGGTTTGATGACTACCTGCAGCATAAGACACCTTACCTGTCAGAAACCCAGCCTCAGAAGACTTCCCTTCGTAAATAAAATTATTATGACCATTATTCAAAAATAACTGTGTGTTATCCAGCTTTATTCCAGACCCTGAAGACTGAACAATCGTGCAATTACCACCACTCAAAGTATAGTTGCTGACATTAGCAGAATGTTCTTTACTCAAGTTGACAGACCCATTTGTAAGTTTGATGGCACAATCATTCAAAATCATTTGTGTACAGGCCATAGTGAGCAGTGTATTGACTGTTTCAACACCAACATTATTTGAAGAGAAACTGCATTTATCTATCAAAAGTACAGATGGAAAAACGGTGCTGTTTAAGCCTTTGACACCATGGGCATTTTTGATAAAATGTGATGATTCAGCAATTAATTGTTTCGCATCCTGAAGCATTAGAACTCCAGTTTCTTTCTGATCCCTAATCACCGTATTGACAAGCGTGGTATATGCATGACCAAGTACAACAGCATTGACACCGCTCTTCATCTGACAGGCTTCTATTGACAAGTGAGCATCTTTTGTCACCTCAAAAGTTGTGATGGCTGATTCGAAACTTTCGAAATCACAGTTAGTAAGCTTGGCTTTTGAAAACTGATGAATAACAATGGCTTTTGAAGTATTTTTATTTGCCCATTTAAGAACATCAAAGGCTACATGATGAAACTCACTCGTGCCATTCACGATCATACTACTTGAGTCACCATAACCAACTCGGCAGTATGATAATTTAAACAGACGAAATGGATTCAGTCGTGAAAACTCCACGGTTCCTTCAATCTGCAGAATCTGATCATTTGTTTTTGATGTTCCACTTAATAAAAAAGAGGCATTTGAACCAACTGCTGTAATTGTAGCAGCTCCGTACCCTCCACCAACATGCCTGAATTTTACCAGTCCAGTTCTGCCGGTTTTACCGCCCGAAACGGTAAACTCTGCGCCATCGCCAACCAGCAGGTGACCATCAATAATGAGCTGAGCATTGTCGCCATCCAGAATTATTTTTGCCCCTTTAGAAAAACGTATTTCGGCGCCTTCTTCCACCATCAGCACTGAACCGTTGTGAACATACAAAGTAGCGCCGCTTCTGAGGTCTAACACAGAACCGCGACTAACTTTAAATTCGGCAGTATTGCTCCCATTATTGAAATCAGACCCTAATTCCAGTCTTCCAGAATCATCCACAACTATTACCGGATTACAAAACTTTGTCCGAGCCATATAAAAACTCCCTGGTTTATTAACCTGATCAAATCTTCCGGCGCCTGAACCATTCCTCCCAGCTCCGTTTATATACAATTTACCTTTGATTGAGATATTTCCAATTGTATTTAATGATTCACGCCCCATATTATAATTTGTCATTAGCACATCAGGTTTATCATCACGGTTTTCCTCAATCTGATGGTTCAGCCAGGCTATATTGTCGTCGGTAATCATCATATGTTCCTGACCCTGACCATTGACTCCGTAAAACGCATCGAAAGGCGTATATAAAGGATTTTTAGAATCTCTGACTAAACGACCAGCAATATCGAACTTAGGATCTTTGCTATATAGGTCGAGTGCACTGTAGCTTGGAATAAAACATGTAGCATCCTTCCTGTTTAAGATATTAAAGACCCCAAAAATGGCTTTGTACTCTGCAACATCAAACCTGAGTGATCCTGGAATAAAATCATTTTGAAGGGCTTCAGAAGGCACTTCAACAACATGTTTACTTCTGAAGGGATACTGAGCTTCCAGCACTATGTTCTTCCCTTCTATTGTGGCATAAGTTGACCAAACGGTTGCAGATATTTCGAGAATATCAAAGTTGAGTTTTCCAAGATAAGGGTTCATTCTTAACAACTCTTCGCCAGCGGCATGTCCCAGATCTACGCCATTAATACTCCCATTGAGCAGTGCTATTTTGCGACATAACCTGGGGTAAGCACCCAGTTGATCGAGAGAGGCGGTAAAAGCCACTCTATCGCCATGTTCGCCACCGCCATCCATTGACATGCAGTGAGCCAGCAGAAGCTGACGAGAGGCCGCCCGATTAATCTTCCGACTAAACTGATCTCTTATTTTAGGTAATTTTCCTTTGTAATATTTAAGAAAATGCTGCAGACCTAAGGGTATATTGGCGCCCTGATTGGGCGAATCAAACGCTATAAAATTTCTAACACAGTGAGGTGTTTGCAGTTTCTCCATATAAGAAAGGGCAAAACGACTGATCTGACCGCCCATACTTGCCCCGATGATGACAATTTCTTCGTTACTGCATTTAATAAAATTAACTCTCCGGATAAGTTCAGCCAGCAGCATGGCATTGTTCTCCATAAAATCAGCTCCATTATGAAAATCTAGATAAATAAGATCATATCCATTATTTCTTAATTCGGTAATGAGTTGTGGAGCTTTGACGATTGGTTCCCAGTGTTCGTACGCATCATCTGCTTTCTTTTCGTATGGATGAAAGATGGCGCCCCTGAGCAAATCTCTTAAACCCATGGAACCACATTTACCACCATAACAACCAGTGGCATGATCCTGATAACCAAAATCTATTCCTTCTACAAAAATCACAGGCCTTTTTATGCAAGCATTTGGAACACCATTGGTGAGACCTGGCACTACCTCAACGTATGCTCCCAGTGGCTCTCCGGTTTCTGTGCCACGGTATGGAGTCGTATAAATATTGTGTCTATCGTCTCCAATTTTAAAGTCACGGATAACATCATTTCCAAATGATTCTTCTCCATTCTCAAAATACAACTCAGTGGAAGAATAAAATACTTCGCCATTGCTAAGCGTGTATTGAAACTGCAATAAATTAAGACCCTTAGAGAGAGGCAGCTGCGTCACCAGGTTACATTTCACTGGCACAAACAACCCTCCATTCAGACGCAACTGAACCTCTCTTAGGGTTAATCCACTATTGGTAAAGAAGAAAGAATCACTGATTAATATTTTAAGATCCGCTTCATAAAATCTTTGGACAAACGGAACAGATAAGAAAACATTTCGCTCTTCTAAATGCGCTTCAATTTGGTCAATTTTCAGTTGTCCATTCATGGAATCAATTGCTATCAACCCATTGGAAATTGAAGATCGTTTAAACTTCTGACCTTTTCCAAACAACACCGGAACCACTATAATTCCCATTTGGAAATAATTAGTTAAATGCTGATTAAGAAACTCATAGGAGACCGGTCTGGACGCAGAATCGACAATAGAGGCAGACCAGTGATGGAAGAGTTCCGACCACTTAGTATAATCAGCGGGTAAGTCAGACTCCTCACCAGCATACTGAAACAATGCAGTATCCGTCATTCCATATTCCCAGAGGCAAAAATTCTGACCTTTTTTTACGCGTGCTAAGTCGTCGAAGATTGATGACCAGTAATCATTCTGAGCGGTGAGGGTATTGTTAAAGAACAT
>JBJTNS010000103.1:0-10245 GCA_046074245.1 Chitinophagaceae bacterium
CGGGAGCATACGGACCGTTTCAATTAATGAAAGGTGTAGCCCTTAATTACGGCTTAAAAGTAAATAAAAAAGTTGACGAACGCGCCAACTTTAACCGTTCTGCCTATGCTGCCAGTCAGCTAATCAAAACGATTTGCATTCCATATACCAGGCAGATGCTGGACGCTAAAGGCATAGTATATAATGAAAAGGACCTTTGGTTCCGTTTACTGGTAATGCATGTTTACAACGCAGGTGCTGGCAATGTAAGATTAGCTTTGGATGCAATCGCAACACCTGCAACAGGAATGGGACTGATTCAACAACTCTGGGTAACTTCAGCAGGACGTTTTCAAACATCTTCACAAAATTATTCACAATTGATTCTTGCGGCATTCCTTGAATATGAGGCAAGAATTGAAAACAAGAAGAATTAATCTTCTATCAATCCCTTTTTCTTAAAGACAAAATACAAAGGAAATCCCAATCCTAAAAGTATCAGTCCGACTATGGCATTGCCTGGTGAACTAGAAATTGAATAGTACACCAGAAAAGCACTAAATAGTGTAAAAAAGATTGGAATGACCGGATATAATGGCACTTTAAACGGACGTGGTGCATCTGGCATTTTACGCCTTAAAACAATCACACCAAAAGCGCCACAGCCATAAAAAATAAAGGCCACAAAAACCAGCATCTCAGTTAGCATATCAAAACTACCACTTATAATTAGTAAGGCACACCAGAACATCTGATAAATAATAGATCTGTGAGGTGTAAGATGCTTCGGATGTACCTTTCCGGCACTCTTTATAAACAAACCATCATTGGCCATGGTGAAATATATACGTGGCGCTGTCATTAACGAATTATTGGTACTGTTAAATGTACTTACAAGAATTAACAGTGAAATGAACAAGCCTCCATACACCCAGGCATTATTCATCGCTTCAACTGCTGCAATTGTGTTCTCTTTCTTGCTGATGTTCTCAAAAAATTCAATGTTTCCTAAATGTAGAAATGCCGCATTGGATAAGAGATATAAACCCAAAACGATAAATGTTCCCAAACCAAGTGCTATTGGAATATTGCGTTTTGGATCCTTAATTTCACCTCCCAGTGCACCAACATTGTTCCACCCCTCAAATGCCCAGAATGCTGCCATCATAGCCGCAAAAAAGGACGCAACAGTAATTGTTGGAGTAATATTTACTGATTCAGGCATCGGCTTAGATGGTCCGGCTATAAAAGCTATAAGAATTACTGATAAAACCCCTATTACAACAGTACCTCCAAGGATATTCCCTATTTTTTCGCCGTAATCAATTCCGAAATAATTGACTATGGATAATAATACAACCAGTCCGATTGCTAAACCTTTAACACCAAAATTATGAAATGGCTGAAACTGAAAATCTGCAATATGAAAAAGTGTAATATGCGACCAGGTTTCTGGTAACTGAGGCAGTGGAATCAGACTGTTTACCGACTCGGCAAATACAAAAGCTACAGAGGCTGCAGTGGCAGTCTGTATCACCGAAAAAGAGGCCCATCCAAATAAGAAGGCAAACAGTTTACCGTACATTTGCTGGAAATACACATACTGCCCGCCTGGTTTAGCAATTAATCCTGCAACTTCTGCATTGCTTAAAGAGCCCATCAGGGTGATAATACCAGCTGCTGCCCAGGCCAGTAATACCCAGGTACTACTATGCAACTCTGCGCTCATCTGAGATACTTTCTTAAATACCCCACTACCAATCATAGCGCTTATTACTACCATAATAGCAGAAAATAAACCTAACTTTTCTTTTAACTGATTTGACATTGAATAGGCGAACCTAAATAAAAATTATGGAATGACATTCATTACTACTGAAAAACTTCATAAGTTTGTAATCGATTTGTATTCACTCAGCGAAATAGCTCAAGCCATTGATTCGGTGGTAACAGGACTCACTGAAGCCGAAAAAGACTGGCATTTGTTAATTGATAGTCGTACCCTTACGCACCCTGAAACCACCATATTCTTTGCCCTGAAAACCCAAAATAACGATGGGCATCTGTACATCCCTGAACTCATCAGTAAGGGTGTCACTACTTTTGTTGTAGATAGAAATTACTCTATTCCCCTCGACGAACAATTAAATTTCCTGCCGGTTGACAATGTCCTCATAGCTTTGCAGAAACTGTCCACTTATCACAGAAACAGATTCGAACTCCCTGTCATCGGTATTACTGGCAGCAATGGTAAAACCATTGTTAAAGAATGGCTGGTGCAATTACTGGGTGATTCAGAAAATGTTTGCGCCAGTCCGAAAAGTTTCAATAGTCAGCTTGGTGTGCCACTTAGTGTCTGGCAACTCAACAGACATCATACACTTGGAATTTTTGAAGCCGGTATCTCCGCCAGTGGAGAGATGCAACATCTCGCCAATATTATCCAGCCTGAGATTGGTATACTCACCCATCTGGGACCAGCCCATAACCAGGGATTCGATACACCCGACGAGAAAATTCAGGAAAAACTCCTCTTATTCCAGAAAGCATCTGTTATTCTGATGCAACATAACCCACAGGTTATGTCTAAAACTGATAAAAAAATTGTAAGCTTTGGATACCAGCAGCCAGCTGCAGACCTGAATATTATCTCAAGAAAGATTGAAGGTAAAATCACCCGCATAACTGGTACCTATCAGGAGAAAAATATTCAATTTACTATCCCTTTTACCGATGAAGCTTCCATTGAAAATGCTTGTCTTTGCTGTCTGAGTTTGCTTTATCTTAATCGTTTCAAAGCGGAAGATTTTATGTTTCTCGGACCAGTAAGCATGCGCATGGAACTAAAAAGGGGTATTCATAACAGCATCATCATTAATGATAGTTACAGCAATGACCTTCATGGATTGGGAACTGCTTTGTCATTTCTTGAACAACAGGCTATTCACCCGACAACTACAGTAATTCTTTCTGATATTGAGGAAAGTGGTTTACAGGCAGAGATTTTATACATCAGGGTAAGGCAGCTTCTCAATGATAAGAAAGTAGACAGACTCATCGCCATTGGTAATGATTTTCAACGATGTTTTGATGCCTCCGCATATAGTGCAGATGTTGAGTTTTATGAAACTACAGAATTGTTTCTGGAACAGATCAATACCTCCCAGTTCAGAGATGAAAACATTCTGATAAAAGGCGCACGCAAATTTCAGTTTGAAAAAATTGTTAAGAAACTGGAACAAACTGCTCATGGTACTATTCTTGAAATCAACCTGAGTGCAGCATTGCACAATTTAAATGCGATTCGCGGTATCTTACCTGCCGGTATGAAAATTATGGCAATGGTGAAAGCCTTTGCATATGGCAGTGGTACTTATGAAATGGCCAAGTTAATTAAAAACCGTGTGGACTATTTGGCTGTTGCATACGCAGATGAAGGTGTCGCCCTAAGGCAAAATGGTATTCAAACGCCTATTATGGTTATGAATCCTGAATTCGAAACTCTCGACCTAATTCTGCAATACCGACTGGAGCCTGTCGTTTTTAGTTTATCGCAATTAAAAGCCTTGACCGAGTTCATATCTCTGCGACAGATATCATCATTATCTGTACACATTGAATTAGATACTGGTATGCACCGCTTAGGTTACACCGATACAGATATCGATGAACTTTGCGAAATACTGGCACAGGTGAAAACTATAAAAGTAGCTTCTATCTTTTCGCATCTGTCTGCCAGTGATGAACAACAATACGATGATTTTACCCAGCGTCAGTTTGAGCGATTAAAAACTCAGGCAGACAAAATTGAAAAGACCCTTGGGTATACAACTATCAAACACATCAGCAATACTGCCGCTAGTTTAAGATTCAATCAGGAGGGCCTCAATATGATACGTCTGGGTATAGGCTTGTATGGTATTGATCCGACCGGTATGTTCCCAAAACTTCTGGAACCGGTATTTACCTTTAAGACCATCATATCACAAATTAAACAAATTGAAGCTAACGAAAGCGTTGGTTATGCCCGAAAAGCCATATCAAATCACAGCAGACGCATTGCCATTCTGGCACTGGGTTATGCAGACGGACTGAACAGGCAGCTAAGCAACGGTGTTGGCGCTTGCTACATTCGCGGCAAACAGGTCCCTATCACTGGCAATATCTGTATGGACATGTGCATGGTAGATGTTACCGGAATTGATTGTGAAGAAGGTGATGAAGCTATAATTTTTGGTAAAGATATCCGGATTGAGAGTATCGCTGAAAAACTTAATACCATTCCTTATGAAATTCTTACTTCAATTTCTCAGAGAGTAAAACGGGTATATGTGAGCGATTAACCCACAAACCAAATTAGGAATTTAACCCTAATCTTCATAAATTTGATTTATGAAAACAAAAACTTTGAAAATAGTATTATCTATTGTTGTACTATTTTTCTCTTTTAACCTCAAAGCTACACACATTTTAAATGGTGATTTTGACGCCAGAATTTATAAAACTAGTCCTGATAGTGTCACCTATGGAATCAGTTTAACGGTCAGAGCAATGTGCGACTCTGTTTCCATCCGGCTTCCAGATAATTTAATTGTTTGTGTGTACGATGCCAATTCTGGTGCGCTTGTAAAATCGGGACTGTTATTAAAATATGACCAATACAAAATCAGCAATTGTGTAGGGTTTTGTGTTACTAATGTTCAGTATTATCTAACTTTGACAGTGGCAAAAAGAGATATGTTTATTATAAAAACTGAAATTTGTTGCCGTAAAAGTTTAACCAATTTAAGAAATGATGTCAACGGAGCGCCATACATCGGACATATGTTTTACCTGAAACTAGGTAGTAATATCAATATTCCAGGAACTCAGGTCGAATTGCCTGGACTATATAATTTAAACCCTGGTATTGCAGACACTGTTAAATACTACATCAACGACACTTACGCAGATTCTATCAGTGTCACTAAAGTAAGTCCTTTTTCAGGTGCAAGTGCTTCTAATAACTATCCAAGCTGCGGTTCAAGTTACATGGCGTCCAATATTGGTCCGATTGACTATAGTAATGGCTATAGTTATCAATTTCCTTTCGGCAACCAGGGGACTTTTAACGTTGATACAGCATCTTCTCAACTTGTGATGATGTCGCCTGTAAAAGGCGAATTCGCAGCAGCTCTTAGATTTGCTTTCTTTAAAAAAGGTGTTTTATATTTTGAAACAATAAAGGAAATTCACGCGGTTGTCTCAGATTATGTTCTAAACAATTCTAACCAGGCCACCCTTTCTGCAGCTGCTTTACCTTTTCCTTTAGCCAGATTAAACTGGAGTATTTGTCCCAAAAATATCTCCAATGTTACATTAGAAAAAAGTGAATCAGACAATACAAACTTTTATGAACGGGCAACAGTTGGTTTAGGTTATTTTAAACTAGATGATATGGACGTTGGATATGGACGAGTTTATTATTACCGTCTTAAAATCTTCACTTCAACTGATTCATTTTACAGCAATGAGGTTAAAGTAACATTCTTCAATAAATCTGTTTCGGATATTGAAAGTCTGAAGATTAAAGTAGCGCCAAATCCTTTCAGTGACTTCATAGAATTGACAGCTGAGGTGCCATTAAATATGGTTAAAATCTATTCTGTGAATGGCAAACTGCTCAAACAATTGAGCATCGATACCAATACTACCTCTATAGCAGTGGGTGATTTAAGTTCAGGCTTCTACATCGCCGAATGCACGACTCAGGATGGCAGGGTTAAAAGAATCAAACTGCAGAAAAACTAAACCATCGACGACTTAATAGTTTTTCTGTGCTTAACCCCCCAGTCGGCAATCTCGCCGATTACCTTTTCAAGAGTGCGGCCATAATCAGTAATCTCGTATTCTACTGATACAGGTTTAGTATCATAAACTGTTCGGATTACCAACTGGTTAACTTCTAAATCTCTTAGTTCCTTAGATAACATCTTGGCTGTTATACCGTCGAGGTCTCTTTGCAACTCTTTAAACCGCTTCTTACCAAAACGCAATGATCCGATAATCGGAATTTTCCATTTCCCGTTTAAAATGTCCATGGTGTCGCGAACAGCCAGCAAATATCCGCTGCACTCTGTAGAAATTTCTTCCTTTTTCTTAGCTCCCATATTGATAGTATCTTTTAGTATACCGATATACTTTGGTAAACCGATTACAAATATATACCAGATTACTATAAGTTTGCAATATTAATTTTATACATTATGAAAAAAGTACTTTGGATTCTACAAGTGATACTGGCTGCCATGTTTCTGATGGCTGGATCATTTAAAACTTTTACACCAATTGCAGAACTGGCTGAAAAAATGCCCTGGGTTACCGAATATTCTGAAGGCATGGTAAGATTTGTCGGCGTATCTGAATTGTTGGGTGGACTTGGCATCATATTGCCTTCTCTTCTTCGTATTAAACCTATTTTAACAACAGTGGCAGGCTTTGCACTTGGTTTAGTGATGATATTAGCTGCAGCATACCATATAAGTAAAGGTGAATTTTCTTCCTTGCCAATGAACTTCATCCTTGGTGGAATTGCCGTATACGTGGCCTGGGCCAGATGGCGTAAGTATCCTGTTGAAGCCAGATAAACCAATTTATTAACCAAGACAAAAGGCGAAATTTTCATTTCGCCTTTTTTTTGTCATTATCCAGAGCTTTTCTGCTATTTTTGAAGCAGTATGCAGGAAAACGGACCCAGACATAACGAAACATTTATAGCACTTACCGCTTTGTGGGCGTTTGTGGAATCTGGATTAGGCGGTCTGATGCATGCATTACACCTGCCCTTCACTGGTATTTTTTTAGGTGGTTTTTCTGTAATCATCATAAGCCTTATTGCTCGTTACAACCCAAAACCATATCAGCCAATTATCAAAGCTACTCTCATTGTAATGGCTGTTAAAGCCTCTGTCAACCCCATGACACCACCTACTGCATACATTGCTGTTGGATTCCAGGGATTAACTGGAGCCTTACTGTACAGCATCAATAATAGAAATGCAGCTATCAGTATGTTGTTTGCTGTGCTGGCTATTATGGAATCAGCCTTCCAGAAACTGCTGGTACTTACTCTCATTTTTGGCACTGCATGGTATAAAGCTATCGATAAATTTTTTGAAAGTATTCTTAAATCGCTTTCCGTTAATAGCGATGCCTCCTATGCTTTTACCATTGTAATGATTTATCTTTTCATTTACGCCCTTTGGGCCATTATCCTTGGTTGGTGGATTCATCAGATACCTCAGCAAATCGAACATCGACAACACTTGTATAAGAATTTAGTTCCAGAAATACCCTCTGATAACAAAAGAAAAAAGGGCAAAAAACCATTATTAATAGTGATAACAGCAGTCATTTTGCTGATAGCTTATTTTTTACCTGATAAAAAAGGCAGCATGGAGGCATTAACCTTGCTAATAAGAACAGCAGCGGTAGTAGCACTTTGGGTGTTGCTAGTAGCACCCTTATGGAGATCGTATGTGCTGATAAAAATTCGGAACAGAAAAGATGAGGCCACTCCTTTGATACTGGAGAGAATGCCATACCTTACACAGAGAACAAAACCTCTTTACAGAGAAATTCAGGCACAGTATTCTGGATTCAGAAAATGGAAAGAATTTGTACTTGGTCTTATTGTGATTAGTCTGCATAAAGATGCATCCGACAAATAACATATACTTGCTGAGCGGACCGGTCCACAGCGGTAAAACAAGTGCTTTGACAGTTTTTGCCAATCAAAACTCCAATGTTGGTGGTTTTATTTGTCCCGATATCTTAAATCTCAGATATCTCATCAATGTATCTGATGGCACCCAACACCCTTTTCAGGTACTCAATTCACAATCTGAAAACGATATTCAGATTGGTCAATATTCATTTTTAAAATCAGGGTTTTCTGCCGCTCATTCCATTCTGCTTTCTGCAAAAAATTACGATTTTAACTTTTTCATAATCGATGAAATTGGAAAATTAGAACTTCAGGGTAAAGGACTAGAACCCGCACTAACTTTAGCACTCAAAGAATTCAGAAACACAAATATTATTGCAGTTGTTCGCGATTATCTGCTTGAAGAAATAATTGAAAAATACCAGTTTTCTGATCCAATAATTATCAATTGTAAGGAACTAATTACACTATTTAATAATGACTGATCTCAATGGTATTGTACTTGCCGGTGGCCGCTCTATCCGGATGAAAACGGATAAGGCGTTTCTTATGTATCATGGACTTGAACAATATCAATATTTAGTCAATTTACTTGACAATTTCTGCAATGATATTTATGTGTCCTGTAGAACAGAGCAACAATTCAGTTGCAAATGTATATGCGACCTGCCTGAATATGCTGGCATTGGACCAGCGGCAGCGTGGTTTTCTGTTTTTAACACATCTTTGAAGGCATTTGTAATTCTCGGAATAGATTATCCTTACTTTAACCTGGAGGAGCTAAGAAACTTAATACTCAATAGGGATAAAAAAGCCGTAGCCAGTGTTCTCTATAATCAGGAAACAGGTTTCTACGAACCTATGCTTGGCATTTATGAGGCTTCTTTTTACAATATTCTATTATCACAAGCAGATACAACGGGTATTTCTATTCAGAGTATTCTAAGAAAATCGAATGTCAAAAAAGTACTACCTTTGAATAACAATGCAATTAGAAGCATTGATAACCCCGACGACTATCAAGCAACTCTATTTTCACTCAATGGAAAATGAATCAATAAAACACCTGCAGATTTTCAGATATACAGATACCGCAATTTTGACCACAAATGATACTGTAGCTGTTGAAGAACCTCTTGAAATTGCCATCATACAAAAAGGCATAATTGAAAATAAGAAACCTATTTCTATAACCATGCGTACCCCTGGTCAGGATTTAGAACTGGCAATTGGATTTCTATTTACAGAGGGAATTATTAAACATCCAAATCAAATAGAAAAAACAATCAACAATCAGGAAAATGAAGTACTGGTCGTTCTAAAATCTGATGCCGACATAGATCTGAGCCGGATTGAAAGGCATTTTTACACCAACAGCAGTTGTGGCGTGTGCGGAAAGTCTAGTGTAGACCAGCTAAGAAGTGTTAATGATACACATCTAATAGATTCTGATCTCAGTATAACTTCAGATCAGTTATTTACCTTAAATACCCAGGTTAGAAATGCACAGTCAGTTTTTGAAAGTACTGGTGGTATTCATGCTGCTGGTCTATTCGGCGAAAATGCCAAATTACTTGGTATTTTTGAAGACGTTGGAAGACATAATGCATTAGATAAATTAATTGGTCATGCCATTCTTAATTATCAATATCCACTCAGTAAACAGCTTCTATTCTTAAGTGGCAGAGCAAGTTTCGAATTAATTCAAAAAGCCGCGATGGCGGGAATTCCTATAATTTGTGCACTGGGAGCTCCTTCATCTATGGCAATTCAACTGGCCGATGAATTTAATATTACTCTCATTGGTTTTCTGAAAAATACCAGCTTCAATATATACACGCATCCCGAAAGAATAACTACTAATTAATGTTTTTTGTATATTTGTTTTATCGTTTATGAAAATTAGAATCAAAGGCAATTCAGTTAGATACAGATTAACTCGTTCTGAAGTAGAAAGATTCAGCAGAGATGGTTATCTGGAAGAAAAGACAGAATTTCCTGGTGGTGTTTTTACCTATGCCCTTAAAGCCAAATCTGGCATTCAGGAACTGGATACCGACATGAATAACAATACCATCATTATCTACTTTCCCGATGACGAAAAAGTCAGATGGTATAATTCTGAACAAGTTGGTTTCAAAGCTTCTAAACCAATAGAAAATGGCAAATCAATAAGTATCCTTATTGAGAAAGATTTTGCTTGTCTCGACCATGTTGACGAGGATCAGTCTGATAATTACCCTAACCCTAATAAAACCTGCTAATGGATCAGGAAACTAAAGCAACCCAGCACGAACATGCCGAAAATCCGGAAACCTTTACCGGATTAAAACTGACACTGCCAAAAGATACGGCGGCCGGACGACAGTAGCGGCCGCCGCGGCCGGTCCCGTACGGCGCCGAACCGGCCGGGCAGCCCCCCGGCCCGTTCGGTGCTCAGAGGGAGGCGATGGGTCGATCCGCATCCGTTTCCGCGTGACGCTCGCCGAGTTGGGAGACGGTCGTGCAGGCCCGGTCCAGAGCGTCCCGCTGATCCACTCGGTGGGACACCGCCGACGGGA